>CAJCIZ010000143.1 GCA_903970525.1 Myxococcales bacterium
TTAGAAGGATTCACTTCTGGTATTGCGGATTCAGCGTGGGAATCGTTGCTACGTACAAAAGTCTTATTAAAAGGCCCTATCACCACACCACAAGGCGGTGGCTATAAAAGTTTAAATGTAACCTTGCGCAAAACCTTAGGCTTATATGCCAACGTACGTCCTTGTGTTGCGTATGCTCCTTTCATTCATACTGACCATCCTAAAATGGATTTAGTTATCGTCCGTGAAAATGAAGAAGGCACTTACGCAGGCATAGAACACCGTCAAACCGATGAAGTGTATCAATGTTTGAAATTAGTGACGCGTCCAGGCTGCGAAAAAATCATTCATTATGCGTTTGAATACGCGCGCAAATTTAATCGCAAAAAAGTCACTTGTCTTTCAAAAGACAACATCATGAAAATGACCGATGGTATTTTTCACCAAGTCTTTAATGAAATAGCCGCAGAATATCCTGATATCCAAACAGAACATTTGATTATTGACATAGGCACTGCGTTAGTTGCGACCAACCCAGAACGCTTTGAAGTGATTGTCACATCGAATTTATATGGTGATATCTTATCGGATGTTGCAGCACAAGTTGCAGGTTCCGTAGGACTCGCAGGTTCTGCCAATGTGGGCAATCAAATGGCGATGTTTGAAGCGATACATGGTTCAGCGCCTGACATTGCTGGCAAAAAAATTGCGAACCCTTCTGGCTTATTAAATGCCGCGATACAAATGTTAATTCATATTAACCAACCTGAAGTGGCTGCGACAATTGAAAATGCTTGGTTAGTCACGTTAGAAGATGGCATGCACACAGCCGATATTTATTCCACTGAACACAGCAAGAAAAAAGTGAACACAGATGAATTTGCTGATGCGGTGATTGAACGATTAGGAAAAAAGCCACATCACTTTAAGCCAGTTGTTTACAAAGAAACAAAAGCTAAAATTGAATGTTATGGTGAATCGAAAAAACCGACTGAGAAAAAAGAATTAGTTGGTATAGATATTTTTGTTGATAATCCAACGTTGACGCCTGAAGCCTTAGGTGAAAAATTGCTGAAAATTACTGGGATTTTAAAGCCTATTGTTATTACTAGCCGTGGCTTGAAGATATGGCCCAATTGCATGATTCAATCACCTTTCGCACATCACGCGTGCTGCCGTTTTCAAACCAGTGCTGATACAAAAAACTTAGCGACAGTGACTCATCAAGATTTGCTGCATTTGCTGCAGCAGTTTGATTTATTGGGATTGGATGTGATTAAGACTGAAAATTTGTATACGTTTGATGGGAAGCTGGGATTTTCGTTGGCGCAGGGACAATAGATATTTGTAGGGGCTCACCCTCCCACACATTTCTTATCAACACCCACCAACTTAAATCTTTTCCCTTGCCACTGATACGTACACACTAATAATTTAGATTTATCATAATCTGTATGCTCACCCGGATAACTCATGAATCGCATATAAGTTCTATGATTTCTCACATACAAGAAAGGCTTCGCCGTCCACATATAAAATCCCGACATATCTCCACCCGGAATCAGATTTTTAATAACCACATTATCAAAATTCAAATCAATCAACCGATTCTTCACGCGCTTATAAACACCCGCAACAGTATCCGTACTTAAACTTCCCCCACCCGTGATCAGAAATAAAAACTCCACCATTTTTTCATTACTGAAATCACCTTTGTAAACGACTATATTTTCGCCATACTCATCTGTTACTTTGCCTTCTTCATTAAAAGACAAGCGACCTAATTTATTTAATTTGTCGTGCTTAAGTTGCGCGATCGCCGCTTTTGTTTCATAGGTATTACAAGGTGAAATTGGCAAAGTACCTGCTGGCAACTGCTGTATCGCTTTTAGATATTGAAAATAGTCTGCAATCTCTTTATCGGTATAAGCCAAAACAGGGAGAGACACTCCCAACAAACATAAACAAAAAATCCCTTTCAATAAAATATTTTTCACCTTCACCTCACTTCACGCTCGCTTTTTGTAGTCTATCGCGCACCGCATCCCAGGCAAGCCCTACGGGAACGGCTTCCACAACGATCAGACGAAAATTTTTCTTATCTATCTCACGCAGCACTTGATATAAGTCATGCGCATAATTTTTCGGGTCACTGGCTAACACCCTACTTTCAACGCCTGCATGTTGCAAGCGTAAATTGCTATAATGCAAGACAGCCAAAGGCAGATCCGCTTGAGATAGCGATGCGATAAACGCAGTGATTTTTTCTAAAGACATTAATAGGGTTTTGGTTTGCGGCGCATAATGTGACTCCAATGCTCCTGACACGCGAGGAGAATTTTGTTGGCCAAAAACCACGGGCGCTTGTAAGACTTTCTCAATCTGCTCGGCTGTAATCATACCGGGCCGTAAAATGACGGCTTGGCTACCACTCATATCTACAATAGTGGATTCCACACCGACTGCGCATTGACCCCCTTCCAAAATACACGCCACTGCGCCATTCAATTCTTCTTCTACCGCCTTTGCTGTCGTTGGGCTTATGCGACCGAACCGATTGGCAGAAGGTGCGGCAAGCCCACCCTGAAAAGCGCTCAATAACGCCAGCGCCACTGGATGCTGTGGCACTCGCACCCCTATCGTGTCTTGCCCGCCGGTTACCAGATCCGAGACAACTGGATTTTTTTTCAAAATCATCGTCAAAGGCCCAGGCCAAAACGCTTCCGCTAAGCGCATGGCGGCACCTGAGACATCCCTTGCCCAGGCCGAGAGCTGGGAGAGATCTGCAATATGGACTATCAACGGATGATCGATTGGCCGACCCTTGGCCTCAAAAATGCGGCACAACGCAGCAGGATTGGCGGCATCAGCCCCCAGTCCATAGACAGTTTCAGTCGGGAAAGCCACTAATTTGCCCTGGCGCAAAAGGGAAACCGCATGGTCTAGTGCTTGTTGAGAAACCATATTCATTATCATCACCAAAATGAGGCGCTATTTTCACCTAAGGGATAGCATGAAACAAGCAAAATGGGATACTATATGCCCCATGGAAAACACAGATAAGATACAAGAGACTGAATCCGCTGAACACCCCATTGCACTTGCCTTGGTGCGTGGTCATGCGATTACAGCCATGCCCAAAGACTTATATATCCCACCTGATGCGATGGAAGTCTTTTTGGAAGCCTTTCAGGGGCCTTTAGACCTGTTGTTGTATCTCATTAAAAAGCAAAACCTCGACATTTTAGACATCCCTATTGCCGAAGTGACCCGTCAATATATGGAATATGTTGAGTTAATGAAAGAAGTCTCGCTAGAACTAGCTGCCGAATATTTAGTCATGGCCGCTTTATTAGCTGAAATCAAATCACGAATGCTGTTACCGCGCCCTGAGAATATGGAAGGGATTGAAGAAGATCCACGCGCCGAACTCATACGCCGCTTACAAGAATACGAACGCTTTAAACAAGCCGCAGAAGATCTCGATAAATTGCCACGACACGGTCGCGATACCTTTGCCGCCAGCGCGAGCATTGACCAAATGGTCTTTGAAAAACCCCAGCCCGCTGTCTACTTAAAAGAATTATTAGCAGCACTCTCTGACGTGTTAAAGCGCGCTGAGTTAACTGCCAGCCATGAAATTAAAATGGAAGTGTTGTCTGTACGCGAACGCATGTCATTTATTTTAGAATCGTTACAGCATAAAGATTTTGTTGTGTTCTCTACCCTGTTCAATTTACAAGAAGGACGTTTAGGGATTGTTGTCACCTTTCTTGCGATGTTGGAATTACTGAAACACAACTTAATTGAAATTGTACAAGCCGCGCCTTTTGGTCCTATTCACTTAAAGGCAGTGGCGTAAACCAGCTTTTTTTAACATTTATCGAACTAAAGAGTTTTGTGCTATGCCAATGAATCCTGAACAAATGCGTCCAATCTTAGAAGCTGCCATTATGGTTGCGGGTCGTCCACTGTCTGTGAATGACTTGTTAAAATTATTTGACGGAGAAAACAAACCTTCCGCGAAAGAAATTCGCGAAGTATTAGAAACTCTGCAACAACACTATGCAAATAGCGGCGTTGAATTACGCGAACTCGCGAGCGGCTTCCAATTTCAAGCTAAAGTTGAATTAAGCCAATGGCTGTCACACTTGTGGGAAGAACGTCCGCCGAAATATTCACGCGCTATTTTAGAAACACTGGCATTAATTGCTTACCGCCAACCGATCACTCGTGCTGAAATTGAAGAAATTCGTGGCGTCGCGGTTAGCACGCATATTGTTAAAACCTTACAAGATCGCGAATGGGTACGTGTCATCGGTTATCGTGATGTGCCGGGTAAACCAGCATTATATGCGACAACCAAAGCATTCCTCGATCATCTTAGCTTAAAGAGCTTAGATGAACTGCCAACACTGGCCGAGATCAAAGACTTGGAAAGCCAAGAAGAAAAACTACAAATTCAATTAGAATTAGCAACCGCATCAGAAACTGAGAAAGAAATCGACTCAGAAACCACTGAAAATCACGACATGCTGACTCTTTCTGAAGAGACGCTTGAGCGTGAGAATGAGACCGAGACTGAGGATGAGACGGAGATACTTGTTGAGTTAGAAACTGAATCAGAAGAAGTTTCTCTCGAGACTAGCGAAATAGACGAATGAGTGAAAAAATTCAAAAAGTCTTAGCTGCTGCCGGTTTAGGCTCACGTCGCGAAATTGAAAAGTGGATACAAGAAGGTCGAATTTCTGTGGACGGCACCTCTGCTAAATTAGGGGATCGCATCACCGAAGAACAACGTGTATTTGTTGATGGTCGCGAAGTCACTTTAATCAAAAGCCGCTCACAAAAAACCCGCGTGTTGCTCTATCACAAACCTGAAGGTGAAATTTGTTCTCGTTCCGATCCCGAAAAACGCCCTACTGTATTTGATCGTTTACCTATGTTGCGCAATGGTCGTTGGATTTCCATCGGTCGCTTAGATTTCAACACTTCTGGTATTTTGTTATTAACCAATAACGGCGAACTCGCCAATCGTTTAATGCATCCTTCTGCTGAAATTGAACGCGAATATGCGGTGCGTATTCAAGGTGAAGTGACACCCGAGATTCTCAGAAAATTAAAAAAAGGCATACGATTAGAAGATGGCGATGCACGCTTCGACCAGATTATTGATGCGGGCGGTGAAGGTAGCAATCACTGGTATCACGTTGTCGTCAAAGAAGGCCGCAACCGTTTAGTCCGTCGTCTCTGGGAAGCCTTAGACCTCAGAGTCAGCCGTTTAATCCGCGTACGCTTCGGTTCAGTCACTTTACCGCGCTTTGTCCGTCGCGGAAGATGGGAAGAATTGGGGCTTGATGACATCTCTCAACTTCAGCAGTTAGCTGGGATTTCTGAATAAATTAAACTGATTCTCTTCTCGCGCTATTTACATTTTCTTCCGACGTGGTTTGTTGATGGAAAATTTTTGAGATCCGTCGAGAGGCGTTTTGCTTGGTTCTTTTGATTCCAATTCGCTCTTAACGAGATCAGCGGGAAATTTTTTCATAACATTTTCATAAGCTCTTGCTAAATGCGACTTCGTAGGTTTAAATTTTCCCAAGCCATGCATTACACCATAATGATCTTTTTTCGCAGCTTCGACATAAGACTTTAATAAAACAATTAATTTTTTAACTTTTTGATCTTCTGGTATTTCTTCATTTCTTAACTCAGCAATATCTATAAAAGACTTTGCGATTAAATCTTGTCTCTTGAGATTGGCTTTCCTATCTGCTCTATTATTAAAATACGTTTCTATTTGTTCTTTTAATTCTTTGCATGCCTCTTTAAATTTTGACGAACTGCTAGCATTCGCAGAAGCCGATGTTTCTACCTTCTTTTCTAATTCAGCATATTGCGCTTCCCTTCGAATAATCTGACGGAATTCATTAACGTAGGTATTGTCATTTTCTTCTGCTTCCTTTATTTCACTGACGAGCTTCTTTAAGGAGTCTAAAATTGAGAGACGAATTTCATTGAGCTCTGATGGATATTTTTCCGCAACTATCGTCTTACTCTTGATTCTATTGACCATGTCGGCTATTGGGATAAGCACCTTCTGCTCATCTAGCTCCCCAACTGATTTTTCTAGCTCTGGATTTAAAGTAAATTTTTCATCATTTGAATATTTTGAAATGAGATATTCTATAATTTCACGTTGCCTATCAAAGTTGAGTGTATCTAAATTTCCATAAAATGTGCCAAATTCAGGATTCAGCTCCAATTTGATAAATATTATTACATCTGTTATGTCTCGACGCTCAAGCGCATTAGGATCACGCACTGAAATTTGATCATCACGAAAGGAAATAATTAATACGTCTGATAAAAATGCCGATTCATCTCGAGGGTGATACGATGGCACAACACCACTGTCATCGGAATGAGTGCCTGAGCTCGATTCTTCATTAGACTCAGGATGTATCCATGGCTCTTGAATATCAGTGTCACTCTCATCATCCTCGATTCCGTCATTCTCTGAATCAGGATTATTGGGATCTCGCGGCATGACACACCTCGAATCAAAGGAATTATCGTAAGAGTATAGCAGAAGCTACTACTTACAAGCTTAGCCACCATCGCCGCAATGGCGTCACATCAATCAAATTTTCCAATACTTCAAATCGACTCGCTTGAATTTCTCGCAACACAGCCATCGCTATCTCAGAACGAATAATCAAATACTTATAGTCGCGACGAATGTCAGGAGTCGTAGCAGCCGTTGCTTGCACATAAGCTCGTTTAATTTTTTCAGCCTCGTACGCTAACAACTGTCGAATCTCATCTGTGGTTTTATAAGCTTGCAACATAGGAAGGCTCACAC
This sequence comes from Myxococcales bacterium, assembly GCA_903970525.1. Taxonomy (GTDB): domain Bacteria; phylum Pseudomonadota; class Gammaproteobacteria; order DSM-16500; family DSM-16500; genus UBA5158. The sequence goes on from CAJCIZ010000143.1 coordinate 6,845, forward strand.
CAAACTTTCGCATTTCATCTTCGGAGAATAACACCAAGCCTCTTTTCACATAGCGATGCAAATGTTGGATATGCTGCACTAATTCTAAAACTAACATAAATTGATAAATGGTTTCTGACGATAACTGACTATCTTCTTGCACAACGTCTGCAATGAGTAATTCACGCACACCCGCGGTATGAATCAAATGAACTGTCACGTCTTCAAACATTGCGAAAGGTGACAAATTAAAATTTTGCGTCACGCCATTCATCATATCTAAAAAACGTTGCGGAGATATTTTGAAATCACTGACAGATTTTTTTAACGCAATCACGACCGGATGATCTGACTTTCCGTCAACTAGCTTTGATAATTCCAACTGCCACCAATTAATTTTAGCAAATGCAACACCTTGGTCACTATATTCGAAAACGACATCATTTAATTCTACATACAATGCATAAATAGCAACAATAGCATTGCGTTTGATTAAAGGTAACTGTCGAATGCTATAGTACAAAGCAGAACCTTGAGGTGCTGCTTTTTGATAGCAATATTGCAGAGGTGTCATGTAAATGTCTCAGTAAATCACGGAGGGAAGAAAACAACCTTTTGGATCGTGATATTGTCCCATGGCCATCAATGTTCGAGGACTCTCTGCACGTAAACCTTGTTGCAAACACCAACGGAACATCGCGGTATTGCGTGTAGGTAATAAAAATGACAAGGGCGTATCTTTGAGTTTTGCCGCACCTAGCATCAATGCACACATATCTTCATTATTTTCCGCAACAGCATGATTCACCGGCCAGAAATGTATTCCCGTTGCATAAGCAATAATTTTTCCCTCACGCAAGGCAACAACTGGAATGAAAAATTCTATATTTTCATCTATTTCAATCGCACGCTCAAATCCGTAGACTTTTTGACAGAGTTTATGGCATTCCGCGATATCCTCTTTTTTCATGACTCGCACGATAACGTCTTTCACCGGCTTATCTTTCACATTCCCCGTCATCACTAACAAAGGTTCTTTAATAGCAAAACCCAGTGAAGTATAAAGCGACATAGAAGACATATTAAACGCATCTTGCATCAAGCGAATCCCCTCTGCTTGGCGCCCTCGTTCTAAAATCGCTTCCATGAGCTTACGCCCTACCCCTGCTTGTTGCACAGTCGTATCAACCGAAATCGGACCGACACCACGAACCACACTTTTTTCATTCAAAAAATTTGACCCGACCACCTTCCCATCCTTCTCTGCGACAACACCAAAGATTTTGGGATTGTTGATGATATCTGTCATCACATATGTTGCGATTTCGAGCGAAGGGAAATCCATGGGGAAGCCGTGTTGTGTTGCGATGTTCTTGAATGCATCGAAAGCGATGCGTGCGCATACGCCTATGTCTGCTGGGGTTGCTGGTCTAATTGTTATATTCATATTTTCTTCCTCGGAATGAATTTCAGAAAGTCACGCACATAGGTGTTTGTTTTCAGACGGAGCTGCGTCCTGCGATCGGGCGGCACATCCCCCCGCTAAGAGCACGCGGGGGCAAGCCTATGTGTGCTACTCGCACGGTCCTCAAACTAACACCTATGTGCGTGCCTTCCTGAAATGCTTTTTTTATATCAGAGCAAGAGCGTTGTCGTGTCTATTTATTTTCACCTGTCATGCCAGCGTGCTTTTAGCTGGTATCCAGCCCTTTGTGTGCTCCGGCGTTGCCTGTGTAATGGAAAGATGGATGCCAGGTGAAAGCACGCTGGCATGACACATCGTGACAGGACCCCAGTTATTAAATAGTCTAAGTAATATCACTAAGCTCAACTAACCGATAAACCAAATCCAACGCCTCCTTTGCTGTCAACTTATCTGGATTCACTTCCTTCAACAATTTCACCGCAGGACTCTCAACAGGCTGTATCGCAAATAAGTCAGCTTGTACAGCTGCGCCCTGTGCTTTAGACGGTAATTGATGCGCCTGATTCTCCAATTTTTGTAATTTATTTTTAGCCTGTTGAATCACTCTCAACGGTACACCCGCTAATTGCGCAACTTGAATACCATAGCTTTGATTAGCCGGGCCATCACTCACGGTGTGCAAGAATACAATTTTATCACCATGCTCAGCCGCATCTAAATGCACATTGTGTACCGAAGGAATTTGTTCCGCTAATACCGTCAATTCAAAATAATGCGTTGCGAATAAAGTTAATGCGCGTAACTGTTGCGCTAAATATTCAGCACTTGCCCATGCTAATGACAAACCATCAAATGTGCTGGTGCCACGGCCCACTTCATCCATTAATACTAAACTATGCGCTGTAGCATTATGTAATATGTTTGCCGTTTCTGTCATTTCCACCATAAAAGTAGAACGCCCGCTGGCTAAATCATCCGCCGCACCAATTCTTGTAAATATTCTATCAATGCTGCCAATGCACGCTTCTTCCGCCGGCACAAAACTTCCGATATGCGCCAACAATACAATTAAAGCAATTTGTCGCATATACGTTGATTTACCACCCATATTGGGCCCTGTAATAATCAACATACGACGTTCATCATTTAAGAACACATCATTGGGAACAAAAGCTTGTAATGATACCGATTCCACAACAGGATGTCTTCCCGCCACAATATGAATTTGGGGCTCAGATGAAAACACCGGACACTGCAAATTCAAACTATCAGCACGCTCAGCTAAATTCGCTAAAATATCAATCTCAGCTAATGCTTTCGCACAATCTTGCAGGGCAAGCAGCTCGCGCAAAATAATATCTAATAATTCATCATACAAAACTTTCTCGCGCGCTAAAGCTTTATCGCGACTGCTTAACGCTTTATCTTCAAAAACTTTTAATTCAGGCGTGATAAACCGCTCAGCATTTTTTAAGGTTTGTCTGCGTATATAATCAGCCGGTACTTCTTGCGCTTGTAAACGACTAATCTCAATGTAATAACCGTGCACACGGTTGTAGCCAACTTTTAAAGTAGAAAAACCTGTACGCTTCTTTTCACGTTCTTCCAACTCCACCAAAAAACTACCGGCATTTTCACTGAGCGCTAATAATTCATCGAGTTCAGCATCATATCCGCGCGCAATCACACCCCCATCACGAATAACCACTGGTGGATTTTCAACAATCGCTTTATTCAATAAATGAAATAACTCGGGAAATTCATGTGCTTCGCTCGCTAATTTTTTCAATAAAGGCGCAACAACGCGAGTCATTTGCTGCTGCAACGTTGGCAATTGCATCAATGTATCACGCAAATGCGCAAGATCGCGCGGACGTGCTGTTTTTAAAGCAACGCGCGCTAAGATGCGTTCCAAGTCTGCCATGCTACGCAAGGTGTTATGCCAGTCATGATACAGCCTATCCTCTAATAAATTGCTAATCGCTTGTTGACGCTCATGCAATATATCATGATCGCGCAAAGGTCTATTTAACCAGCGCTTTAACAAACGACTACCCATGGCTGTTGCAGTGTGATCAAACACTGCTGCCAATGTATTGTCTTGACCACCTGACAGGTTATTCACGATTTCTAAATTGCGTCGCGTCGCTGCATCTAATATCACACTCTCTTCACGTCGCTCGGCTTGAATCGCACGGATATGTGGTAATGAAGTCCGCTGTGTTTCTTTCACATATTGCAGCAAACATCCTGCGGCAGAAATTGCCACTGGCAAATCCATACAACCAAAACCGGATAGATCTTGTGTCTGCATTTGTTGTGTTAATAAACGCAAAGCCGTCTGACGCTCAAACTCCCAAGGTGGACGTCTACGCACACCCGATGCCTCACGAAATAAATCTCGATTAAAATCTTCGCTAATCAATAATTCTCTTGGTTTGATACGCTCTAATTCACTTTGTAAAGCTTCTTGTCCTTGCACTTCGACTAAATTAAAACGACCACTGGCAATATCCAGTGTCGCAATACCAAATTTATCTTGTTCAACATGGAGTGCCGCCAATAAATTATCGCGCCCTTCTTCTAAGAACGCGGCGTCACTGACGGTGCCGGGTGTTAAGATGCGAACGACTTGTCTCTCAACAGGACCTACGCTCGTTTTGGGATCACCCACTTGTTCACAAATCGCAATCGACAAACCGTCACGCAATAATTTTGCGATATAAGATTCTGCCGCGTGATAAGGTACACCCGCCATAGGAATAGGTTTGCCCGCGGATTGTCCGCGCGCTGTTAAAGTAATATCTAATAATCGCGAAACATTTTCTGCATCATCAAAAAATAATTCGTAAAAATCACCCATGCGATAAAATAATATCGTTTGCGGATAGTCTGCCTTAATCCGCAAATACTGTTGCATCATAGGCGTATGATGGCTGATGGATTCTAAAACAATATCTGACATTGGAATTAATGTGTCCGTAAGCTAAATTGAGCGATTTGACGTACGATGTCTGCAGCAGCTTGATTTGCTGCCATGACACCGCCGTAAGGGGTATTTTGTGGTGCTGGAACTACCACACTGATTTGTTTCACCGCTAAAACGCGGCTTGTTTTTGCATCTAATAATTGCGCACGCACAATCATTTTCACCAAGCTAGGATTCACTGAAAAATCCTGCTCCAATTTGACTAATTGCGAACTCAATACATAATCAATATGGCCTGTAAAAGTCGGGAACATTACGGCTTTAAAATGATGCGTATTCTGTAAAGTTTGTATCATCAACTGTTGCAGCATTCTGGGAGGGGTATCTATCCAGCGACTCCGCGCGAAATAAGCAACTTGATAGGCCGCTATGGTATAGGCTATCTCTGTCGTATTGTAAATGGCACTAGATTCAGGTTGCATCACTGCAATAGTAGAATGTGAAGATCTACTCACAGGAACAGAAGGAATCGTATTGATTTCATACGTATCAATTTTTGGTGTATTCACCGGCGAAAATATCGAACAAGACGATAACAACAAACTAAGAATCGCTGTGGCGATCCAACAAGAATAACGCATTATTTTTCTCCTGGCCCTAAAGCTTGTTGCGCTCTCCCGCGAATTAACAAGGCGGGATTTTGTTTTACATCTGCAGTGATGTCATTCAGATTATTGGTTGCATTACCCAATTGTTGCAATGTATTCACACCGGATTGCAACAAGGGTTGTAATTCCTGACTGGCTTTTGATGTATTTTGTAAAATGGCATTTATTTGCCTATCATTTGCAACAAGCGTATCACTAATCGAACGAATATTCGCAAGGGCTTGCTTAAATGCTTCGCGATTTTCTGGATCAAATAAAGCATTCAGTGAACGACTTGTTTTCTTTAATTCAGCTGTTATTTCATTAAACGCTTTTTCTAAGCGAGAATAAAATGAAGGTTCTGTTTTGATAACAGGATAGTCTTCACCTGGATCTGCTGTTAACGGTGTAGGATCTGTGCCCGTATCACGCAAAGCCAAATACGTAATACCGGTTAATCCACGCGAACTCAACACAGCCACTGTCCCTTTTGTCACAGGTGTATTACTGATAATTTTAACCAATAACCTCACAATACCGGGATGCTTATCATTGAGCTCAATCGTGTCAACGGTTCCGACAGGCACACCATTAAATTCCACTGGTGAGTCAATATTTAAACCGCCTACGGGTTCTGACATATACACTTTAAAAGTATTATGCTGCTGAAAAGAAAGCCCTGCGGATAGCCAAACAATTCCCAAAATAATGGCTAAGGTCAATCCAATGACAAACACACCTACAATTGTGTAGTTCACATTAGTTTCCATAAGCTTCTTGTGCTCCGCGGCCACGTGGTCCGTTAAAAAATTTTTGGATCAGGGGTTGTTTATTTTTAATTATTTCATTAATGGGACTGACATCTAACACTTGACCATCTCCCAAAAAAGCGACTTGGTTTGTCACTCGCCATAAACTTTCCAAATCATGGGTCACCATCACAATGGTCAGCCCTAGCGTCGCCTGAAAGTCTAATATTAATTCATCTAGCTCCGCAGCGCTATTGGGGTCTAACCCTGAGGTAGGCTCATCCAAAAATAATAACTCGGGATCTAAGACCAAGGCGCGTGCCAAACCCGCTCTTTTTTGCATCCCTCCGCTTAATTCTGCTGGATATCTTCTCGCCGCACTGAGAGGCAGCCCGACTAGCAAGATTTTAAGCAAGGCTAATTCTCTAATCGTCTGTGGATCGAGCTTGGTGTGTTCTTTTAAGGGGAATTCTACATTTTCAAGCAAGTTGAGAGAACTAAATAAAGCATTCTGTTGGAATAACACACCTATACGCTTTTGAATCGCTAATAATGTCGCTGGATTGGCTTTAATGACTTCTTTGTCAAATATACGGATGGATCCCGAGACAGGTTTTTGTAAGGCGAGTATTTCTCGCAAGATAGTTGTTTTGCCCGAACCACTGCCACCAACTATTGCAAATACTTCACCGCGCCGAACAGAAAAACTGACATCTGTATGCACCAACATATTGCCTAAGCACGTTTTAATATTTTTAACATCTACAATAATTTCGTTTTTCGTCATAGTTTAAACTTACTGAAAAGTACGGATAGCGCGGCATCCGCCACAATGATAAAAAAGATTGCCAAGACAACGCTACGCGTCGTGTGTCGCCCTACACTATCTGCGCCCCGCGACACTTTCATGCCTTCAAAACATCCTATGCTTGCAATAATTAATGCAAAGATTGGCGCTTTTGAAAGACCGAGAATTAATGAGCGCACTGGAATAACAGATTGAAAACGATGTAAAAAACTATAAGAGCCCACATGCAGCATATTGTTTGCCATCAACATACCACCAATCACGCCAAAAATATCTGCCCAAATCGTCAAGAGCGGCAATGCAATCAAAAGACCGGCTAAACGCGGCAGTAACAACAAACCAGCGGGAGACACCCCCATTGTATTTAATGCATCGACTTCTTGATTGATTTTCATGCTACCAATTTGCGCGGTGAATGATGATCCGGTTCGACCTGCCATCATGATAGCTGTCAGCAGCGGCGCAAATTCTCGTAAAATCGCAAGCCCCAATAAATCGACGATATAAACATTGGCGCCATAATTGCGTAATTGCAAACCCATTTGATATGTAATCACGACACCAATCATGAGCGAGAGTAAAGCGATAATGGTTAATGCTTTATAACCACTAGATTGAATAATGCCAGACCAAGACTTCCAACGTATTTGGCTAGGATGTCGCAAAATTGCTAATGCTGCCATCGTTAACTGCCCAACAAAAGCAAGATAATCACGGAATTGCACCCATTCCAAATAAACACGTTTCCCCACGCGTCCAAAAAAATTAACTAATTGCACAGGCGGAAGCGTTAAGGGTTCTTTGGTTTTTTCTGCGATGATGGCCAATAATTTTTGTTGTGCGCTGGAAAAATTTTCAAAATGCGTCGTTAACTTTTTTTTGCGTTTGAAAAATTCATTTAACAGCCAAGCACCGGCGCTATCTAACTTCGTCACGCCTTTGCCATCGATTGCGAGCGCACCCGACTGTGGGAATGTGGTTTTTTTTAACGCTTCTTCAATTGCTGCGAGACTTGCCAAATTCCATTCACCTTGGCAATTCATCTTGCGCGTATTAAGATCAAATTGAAAAAAGTTCTGCGGCGTCATGTGTGCACTCCCTGAGGGCTTAGTATATGTCAATTTCCAAGGAAAAGAATATGACAAAATCGATAGAGCAACTTGTTATTGATCTCAGCCAACGCTTGAAAGCTCAAGAGTGGAAATTAGTGACTGCCGAATCTTGCACAGGCGGTGGATTGGCTTATCACCTGACACGTCTTTCTGGCAGTTCTGATTGGTTTGAACGGGGATTTGTCACGTATAGCAATACGGCGAAAGAAGAAATGCTTGGCGTTAATCCGGTGATTTTATCTACGTTTGGCGCCGTGAGTGAAGAAACTGCGCAAGAAATGGCGGAAGGTGCGTTGCGGGTTAGCCAAGGGCAAGTCAGTGTTGCGATCACGGGGATTGCTGGGCCTACGGGCGGCTCAGTGGAGAAACCTGTGGGAACAGTTTGGTTTGGATGGGCGGGGGTGAGTTTTGGGACTCTATGCGAAAAGCATGTTATTCCAGGAAATAGAGATGAAGTGCGGGAGAAGGCAGTTGAGATTGCGTTAACTGGATTAATTAAATTGATGTAAATAAAAACCCCCAAGCAGCATGTCTACTTGGGGGTTTTGAGTTTGAGCGTTAGCTCTTAGTTGTTATGTTGTAGAGCCAGGGCCACCCATGCTAATCTTATGACCAGCATTTGGATCGACAACAACGCTATCACTTCCAGCACCGCCATTAGCGTTCAGATGCGCCTCAAGCGATGGCGATGGCGATGGCTCCGATCCCAACAACGGCGTATTAAGCGCTTTTCTATTTCTCTCAGCACGCCAGTTTCGGCCTTTCTCAACACAATTCCAGAAAACATTTCTGGTACCAACCCATGCCTTCTCAGCCGCTAACTGCACGTACGGAGTGATTACGCCATGTACGGCAGAATTTTCTAAGATAGTTTGAGCCGTTACGACAGAAGTCACATTAATATTATCAGGATTGACATCACCTAATGCCAAAAATTGACGATAGCTATAATCTACTAATGCTGCTGAAATACCACCAATAATAGCTTTAGTATGCGGGTATACGCCATTTTTATAGCTTGCTACCGACTGAGCTGTAGCTACACGCGCATTTTCTGCATCATCAAAGTTAGGGACAGATACGGGTCTGTTGAGACGAGTTGGCACTGATAATGATGGACTTGGGGATGGGGATGCGTCGTCTAATAATTCGCCGACTCCAATTGAAGGTTGTGCATTATGAAGAAGAATGCCTTCATCACCTAAGTCAGCGTCTAAATTCTCAGGCGCTTTTTGGCCATACCATACTAATTGTGGAAATCTCATCCAAGAGGGATAATCATGTTCATCGCGATTACCACGGTTAGCGGCAGAACCTACGACACCCATGACAGTACCACGAACCACAGTTCCGAGCGTATCGTACACAGTATTCAAAAATGCTAACTCACCGATGTAAGCAGCCGTATTAGCAGCAAAACCAACGAGATTAGGTCTGAAACCATTGTAAAAATCTTCTCCACGATCTAAAACCTTAGCAAATCGACCTGTTCTTGGAAGACGTTTTTTTTGCTTCTCTAAGTTAATACCTTCAACAATACCTTGTCTTCTGCCTTCTTCTCTAGCTACATTTCTTTGATTCAAGCCTTCGTCTTCTCTTTCGAACTCTTGATGAGAACTTGAGCTAGATGAAGATGAGCTTGCTACTGGTGGGGATCCTGACATTGACATACGATACACTCCTCACAAAAAAAGACTTAAATTAAATAAAAAAATCTGTCATCATTCCATGTAACCTTTCCTGATGAGCAGCGCATTCTAGAGCAACAATTCTTAAGGGAACCTTAAGGCACGCAAAAATCTTCGAAAAACCCCGCCAACTGCGTAACAAAAGATCATGTCAGCTATCGCAAGGAAAGTTATGGCATAATCAAAGTCGATTTTTAATACATTAATAAAAGAGGACATCAAAATGGAAGCAAACAAACAAAAAGCCTTAGGCGCAGCACTCAGTCAAATTGAAAAACAATTTGGTAA
>CAJCIZ010000144.1 GCA_903970525.1 Myxococcales bacterium
GGTCATCGAACCCCAGTCACTCGGTATGCGGACAATCTAGTATTTTTTCAGCCAACTGCAAATTCAGTTAGTTTTCAATTCGATATTGTTGTCGGCAAGGTAACAAAAAAATGGTATGGATATGCAGCGACACGTTAATCATTCCGGGTATTTTTTGGTGGTAATCTTGATATTTATTCATATTTTTACAATTGTTACACTATATGAGCTGTCGCAGTTAAAAGATGAAATGAAGTTTGCGAAAGTTGCCTGGCAAAGTGGTCGAGATAATGTATTGTCCGAATATGTTCTATCTATGACTGAGAAGGTGCTTGCTAATAAAAAAAATACTTGTATTATTTCTAGGCTACCAAGTATAGAAATACGGCATCGTTCAAATGGTTGGTGGGAAAAAGTGGGATGTGAAATTGTTACACAAAACGTCTCTTACCGATATGTCATTGAGCGGCTAACTTATGATCCATGCGGTACTGTTAGCGTCAATGGAAAGACAGTTGTTGGCTTGGCATATTATCGGATCAACGTTAAACGCAACCATTCACAATCAGTTGTACAAGCGATCACAGCCGTGCATGATGATAGCAAAATATGCATTGGAAGTCCGCATTTAAGAGTGCTAGGTAGACAATCTTGGCGTGAATTTTAAGGAGAAATAAAAATGCGATCATTAAAAAACAAGGTGATATTTATTACAGGTGCTAGCCGGGGTATAGGCCGTGAAATTGCGTTACGTGCTGCAAAAGATGGCGCCAAGATCATTGTTGCTGCTAAAACTGCGACGCCGCATCCTGTGTTGGAGGGTACAATTTACTCGGTTGCCGAAGAAATTACTATGCTCGGTGGCGAGGCTTTGCCTATTATGTTAGATGTTCGTGATGAGGCTCAGCTTGAATCTGCGGTTAAGCAAACTATTGAAGCGTATGGCGGCATTGATATTTTAGTGAATAATGCTAGTGCAATTAACCTTAGCTCAACAGCTGATATTCCCATGAAGCGGTTTGATTTGATTTTTTCGGTTAATGTTAGAGCGACGTTTATGTGTTCAAAGTATTTCGTGCCCTATTTAAAGGGTGCAGAAAATCCGCATATTCTGAACTTGTCACCACCTCTTAATATGAATGCAAAGTGGTTCAAAAATCATCTCGCTTATACGATGTCAAAATATGGAATGAGTATGTGTACGTTAGGTATGGCAGAAGAATTTAAGCAAGATGGCATTGCGGTAAATTCATTGTGGCCAAAAACAATTATAGCAACAGCAGCGGTTGAAAATAATTTTCCTAAACAATTTTACCAAGCAAGTCGTAAACCATCTATTATGGCAGATGCAGCGCATCTTATCTTGACAGGTAGAAGTAAAGAAGTGACTGGACAGTTTTTTGTTGATGAAGATTTTTTGCGATCTCAAGGTGCGGTTGATTTTGCAAAATATGCGTTAAACCCAGAGGGCAAGCTAATCCCCGATTTATTTGTGTAATTTTTAATCAAAATAGCGCATCTCGATAGGCATTATTCGTTTTTATAATATTGACATATTGAAATTAATCGATATAATTACTTTATGAAGCCTATAAAGTTGTTCAAAGTATTATCCAATGAAACGCGACTTCAAATTTTGAGGTGGTTAAGAGACCCTGTTCGCCATTTTTCATCGATGTTGATAGAGCAAAAAACGAATCGCGTTGATCTTGTGAATATTGGCGTCAGTGTCAGTTTAATTCAGCAAAAAAGTGGCATGTCGCAATCGACTATTTCACAGTTTTTAAGTATGCTGCAGGATGTAGAGCTTGTGAAAGCAACAAGAATAGGGCAGTGGACGTATTATAAACGTAATGAAGGAAAGCTCGCAGAAATTGCATCTTATTTTGCCAACGAGTTATAGGTGCGTCGCTCGCAACGACGCACGCTTAACTTGACAGTCTTGAGTGATATAAATGTTTTATGCAATTTGCAATCAACCCGCAATAGGTAATAACGAATGTTGGTAAAGAAAGTAACAACCATTCTAGTATTAGTTTGCTTGCTTTTTGTAGGCAACGTTGCGCTTGGCAAAGATGATTTGCCACGTTTATTTTTGTTTTTGGGTGGCGACGAAGTAATGACACACAAAAGCGCTCTAGCAAAGCCGTGTGTCAGTGGAGCGCAAATAGTTTATCCTTGGCGGCAATTGGAGCCAAAAAAAGGGGTTTATAACTTTTCAAAGATTGAGGAAGATTTGCATTTTCTTAGCAAGATAAATAAAAAATTATTTATTCAATTACAAGATCGATCATTTGAATCAACTACATTCAATGTGCCAGATTATCTTCGCGAAGATAAAATTTATCATGGAGGCGTTGCCATGCAGTATGACTCACCTGGAGAAGGAAAGCCGCTCACGTCAGGATGGGTGGCACGTGTATGGGATCCGGCAGTGCGTGAGCGGTATCAGTTGTTAATGAAAAAATTGGCTGCTAAATTTGATGGAAGAATTTATGGTATCAATCTACCAGAAACCGCGGTAGATTTTGATGAAAAGC
>CAJCIZ010000145.1 GCA_903970525.1 Myxococcales bacterium
TAGCGGATGATGGCAAGCCCCATCCATTTACAAAAGGGATTGAGACTTTAGTCGATGACATCTTAGGTGAAATTGGTTTTGTAATGGATGAACGCACCACCTGGTGGGAAGTCACTGACGCATTATTTTTAGCAGGTTTTAGCCATGAAGCGTTGCTGGCACAACGTTTTGCGATGCCGCTATTGCCTGATGCTGCCGCGATTTGTCGTACACAAGTTATCGAAGATTTATATGGCCAAGTGAAAGCGCCAACGGGTGAACCACTCATTCAAGCATTTAGTCGCATGATTTCCAGCGCGGTGCGTGAATATCCAATTCTTTCTAATGTATCGCAATTTGATATTGGTGATGCGCGTGTGGTTTCATTGGACTTAGATGAAGTTGCAAAAAGCGGTGGTGATGCCGCCGAACGTCAAACAGCGGTCATGTATATGTTGGCACGCTATGTCTTAGGCCGTCATTATTATCTAACAGAAGATGTGTTGACCGATATGCCAGAAGTGTATCGCGAATATCATCGCAAACGTATTTCAGAAATTCGTGAAGATGCAAAACGCATTGTGTATGACGAATTCCACCGTACATCGAAAGCGCGAGCTGTGCGAGATCAAGTGATATTAGATATGCGCGAAGGTCGAAAATGGAATGTGCAAATCGCATTGATTTCACAATCATTAGATGACTTTGATCCAGTGATGGTGGAGTTTGCGACGTCTATCTTCATTATGGATGCAGGCCCTGAGCAATCGATTAAGCGTTCGACAGAAATTTTCGGTTTATCTGAGACAGCACGCGTTGCTTTGAAAACCCGAGTGCATGGACCACGCGCCGGGGGTGCAACTTTCTTGGCGCAGTTTGCAACCAAAGGCGGCATGAATACGCAGTTGTTGACAAGTACCTTGGGTCCAATTGAATTATGGTCTTTCAGTACGACAGCAGAAGATGCGCGTATTCGAAATAAATTGTATTTAAAAATTGGTCCTGCAGAAGCGCGTCGTGTGTTAGCTAATTTATTTCCCTCAGGTTCTGTGAAATCACTGATTGAATCACGATTAGCAACCTTGAAAGAACAGCAAGGTGTGATTGAAGAACAAAACACCTTGAGTTTGGCGGATCAACTGCTTGAAGAAATTTTAGATGCTTACTCTAAGAATCCGGATGTGAAGAGCTTGCCTAAGTAAAGCGGTCGCGTCATTGCGAGGCTGCGAAGCTTTTAGCCGTGGCAATCCAAGCTCGACTGACAGCCCGCTTAGATTGCCGCGTCAGCAAAAAATCCCCCTGCGCTCCGCTCGTGGTCGCAATGACCGCTTACGTCAACTGCTCCGGCAATTTAAACTGTCGTATGTTATTCACAAGAAATGGATTCACATCTCCCTGTGTAAACAATAAATATTTCGCCATATGCTTATCAACATTAAAGTGTAGTAACACTTCTTTCTGCGAAAAAATCCTCGGCGTCGCTTGGCTAACCAATCTTAGCCAGCCCCAATCACCACTGAGTGTGTTATTCAACGGCATGTTTTGCCAAGTGCCTAAGCTGAGTTGTGTTTGATGCATAGGACTGGTGCCTGGCCATGTCAGATATTGTGGAATTTGTGGCATAGAGCGGTCATGTTCTATTGCTTGTCCATTGATACTCAAGCGCACACTTTTTGTGTTGGGCGACAGTAGCACTGGCTTTAATGTGAATTTGAGTGCAACTTGATTTTCACCATGTGGGAAAAAGAGATGTTGCAACTGCACGGCTTGTTGCAATTGATCTAATGCAACTTGCGAGAAGGGAATTTTTTCATTATCGAGTTTTTTCCAGTGCGCAGTTTGATCGGTTGTTTCAACAAATGGATCGATATAGCTATTATAAAACTGCGTTAAAGCTCCGCGCGCTCCCAAAAACTGATTGAATTGTTCCATTGCCACTTCTTGCGTAGCGTCAGGTGTAAAAGGGAAGCGATTCACAAACTGCGTATGGTAAGTCGGTAAGATAGTCGAGCGCCATTGGTTTTCAACATAAAGTCCCGCGTTTTGTAAGAGGAAATGCCAGCTGGCTGCGGCTAATTGTGTTAACCAGCTTCTCACAGGTTCAGGGCTTTGATTGGCGATAGCGAAGAGCCCGCTTAATTCATCTTTGGTGAGATTGCTGGGTGCGTTTTTCACGCGTAGCGAAGCAGCTTGAAAAGCAGCGGCATTCACATCACTAGCGGTCAAAATGTTTTGTAAAAATTGATGTGTTTGTTGTAGTGAAAAAAATATTTTATAAAGTGTATCTGACTGCTGATTGTCCGCGTTGACTAGCAATCCACTTAATGCTGCGAGCTTTGGACTGGCTGTTAATACAGGTGCGAAGTTCGTATTTAGTTTGATGGTTTTCAGCAATTGCAATAAAGGGGAATTTGTCCCGATTAAATTCGCAATTAAAGTATCGACTTGCGCAAGATCCGTGGGTGTTGCGAGTTGTATGTTCGCCAAAATGCTTTCCCAAATATCGACATAATTTGAGACATATAAGGTGCGTAATTGATTGGCAAGCGCTGTGCCATCGGATGGATTAAGCGAGACATTCCCCAATACCCAATTACTTTGTGTGGCTTCTTTGGCTGCGGTATCAATTTGTTGGTCGTAAACGAGTTGGAATGCATCGCCAGTAAACATGTAGGGAACTTGATTAGCTATTTGCTTATTGATCAACGCAGGCTGTGTGCCTTGATCAGTTCCAAGGCTAATGACAGTATCCATATTGTTTGAAGCCATGTTTTTCAAAATGACTAGACTGAGTTGCACAGGCGTCAGGCTAGTTAATTGTTTGCGTGCTTGACTAATGATAACGGGATTTAAATCTTGTGTTTGCCAGTTGCCTTCAAATGCCGCGCGAATATGTTGAATGATTTGGTCAGCGCCTTGTTGGCTAATCACGGCAGGTGCGACCAGTATCAGTGTGCTCGCAATCATGTCAGGCTGTAAGTGATCTTTGTCCGCAAGCATGAGATAAGCTTGTAATGCTGCATAAATTCGTTCAGGTGTTTTTGTATTATTGCCTTGCAAATATTTTTCCAAATCTTTTTTGATTTCAGGAACAATGATGGTTTGCAAAGCTTGCTGATAAGCAGCGTTTGCATTTTGCTGCGTCTGTTCTCCGCTAAATAATGTGTTTTGCGTGGGAGCTGTTGCTGTCTTCTCAAGCGCATTGAGTAAGGGCAATGCTTTAGAGAGTTCTGCGTCATGGCGTTTCACGCCAGCCTGATACAGAGTAAGACTATCACGTATCGCATCTGTTTGATGTGTGCCGCGATACAATTCATTCGCGAGAAAGAGTGCTGTGACAATAATGACGCCAATGGATGCTGCATACATTTTAGGACGATGTTGCCACACGGGTGTAGAGGCATGATAGCTCGCTGAGCTCATGATGGCTTGCGATAAAAACTGCCTGATGAAATAAGCGCGGCTACGCATTAAGGGATTTCGTAAAATTTGTATGGCGGTTGTTTTTGCAACTTCAACATTATGGTCTATGCTGGATTCTTTGTAGACTTGCTCCGCGTGTTGCATAGCGCTTGTTAAATAGACGCCTTGTAGATGAAATTCTTTTTCTGGTGTAGATAAGCTTTTTAATAAGCTGGCGATATTGTTTTTCAGTAATTCTATTTGTAAGGGGAAGTCTTTGATGAAAGGTCGGATCAAAGGATTTCTTTCTTGATGAAGGCGCCAGATAATTTGTTTATTCATGCGCTTGATTAAAGAATTAAAGCGATCTGAGAAGGTTTCTATGAGTGCTTGATTGTCTTTCACTGTCGGAATGGTAATGCCCCAGGCTTGGGATAGTTCATCTACACCGATGTCGCTATAATATTCTAAGAAGCCAGGCAGTAAGTCGCATTTTGTAATGGTCAGATAAAAAGGCAAGTCGGGTCCAAATTTTTCTCTTAACTCCGCGATACGATTTTTGATGTCGTAGAAAATGCGTGCTTTTCTTTTGCTCTGTGGATTCATTAAATCAGACAATGAAATAGCAATGATAACGCCGCTCAATGCATTTGCGCCGCGAGACTGATTCATTAAGTTTAAGAATTTTTGCCACAAGCCAGCATAGAGAGAAAATTTTTGTATTGTTTGTTGGGAGGCGTGTATCGCATTTTTCAATTTTGAATATAAATAAAATCCTGGCACGTCAACTAACACAGAGTCACGTGTCACCCACCAGTCGCATACATCGGTAGGGGGTATGATTTTCATGGCTTCTTGTTTAAATTGCTTGGCGAGAATAAAGTGTATGTTGGAGTTTGCGAGCAAGGATGTTTTGCCTGAGCCGCTAGGCCCAATGAGCAAATACCAAGGTAAATTAATCAAGCTGCGATTTTTGTCATTTTTATTCAGCAACGTGGTGTTTAAAAAATTGATAGCACCTTGAAATCGTCCAGTGAGGAAATCTAATTTTTTGGTGAATTCGGGTGGATCAATCGCAAGAGGCTCTTTTTCTACGGTTGATTTGTCGAGCACGGTGATTTTTAAGATCCATGAAACGAATATTAACAAGATGGTATAAAAACGTTTATCGGGGTCTTGAAATGGAACATGGTCAGAAATACTGACTAAAGGTCCAGCAAACCAAATGACCAGTGAGATTGCCCCGAGAATGCAATAAGGAAACAGTAAGTTAAAGTAGAGGTTATTTGTGAGGTGTTTAATCGTTTGCTTCATAGGAGACGATTTCCTTATCATTTACATTCCTTTTCGGACTTTAAGCATTATACCGCATTCTATTTCACTGTCATGCTTCTCATTGTTACTTAGGCTATTTAATGACTGGGGTCCCGTCACAGAAAAATTTTTCCGTGCTCGCAGGCTCCGCGCGCAGCGACGGGTGAGGGGAGTAGATTTTACGTTGATACCTTATTTACGAAATTTCGACGAAGTCGAACTAGGCGAAGTGGGTTCAAATAATGAAGAAGGAGACGAGGAAAGAGGTGTAGCCGTCGGCGAGGCAATTTCAGGGATAGATGGGAAAGCTCTGGTTAATTTATTAATCGTCGCATTGACCTTGGCTGGTGTCGTGAGTTCCATATTGGCTACAATATTATAAAAAATTCCAACAAGTTCTTTTCGGTTTTTTAAACTAGGAAACGTGCGATTACCTGTTGACTCTGAGCGATCTTTACTCAGCCTTGCCAGCGCAATCCTTTTTATTTCTCCTAATTTTTCTAGTGTGCTCGCCGAAGCGTTTTGTTTTAAATAGGTTTGCATTTCTTTAACGCCGGTTCCAGATTTCAACACGTCATTTTTTAGCGCAGCGGTGATATCAATTAATATGTTTTGTTGACCTTCTATTAATTCATGACTGTCTGTTATGGTGGCTAGTATCTTGCTTCTTTCCTGTAGCAATTTCTCAGCTTGGCTTGCGAGCAGTGTTACTTGATCTAGGTTTGTTTCAAGTGCAGCTTGGGATGTGTTGCTGCTAGCTTGGCGTTGTTCATTTAATTGTACGAGTGTTTGCTGAAAGAATAATATAACGTCGGCAATAATTTCTCGTCTCTTTATTTGTGTATCATAGATTCGCTGGTCAAATCCTTGAATCAATTTTTCTTCTTCGGGTGTCATTGCAAAATCGGGTAGTTCTTTTTGCGCGGGTTTCTCTAACGCGCTCTGCATTTTTTGAAAATAGGCTATTTGATTTTGGGTTGTTTGTACCGTTTGTGTTAATTCGATTTCTTTTTTTAAAGCAGTCAGTTTGTCGGATATGCCGGGCAAGTCAAGATCTTTCATTTCGGCTGTGCGCAAGGGTAGCGTATCTTGAGAGTTTGTTTTTACTTTTTTGACGGCGTGGTCTAACTTGAATTCTTTTTCAGGTGTGATAAAAGTATTTAAATCAGAATGAGCAACCAGTTTTTCTGCATTTTTTTTAAAAAAAGAGTTGTTCAACACAAGATTAATCAATTGTGTTAACTCTGTGACGTCTGTTACGCCGGTTGTGATATCTCTGTTGCCGCTGCGTATTTTCCATTGGGTATCGATGAGCTTTAAGGGTGCGAGTTGATACCCTGTGGGATTGAATATTTTATTAAAATCAGCAATAGCTTTTTCTGCTTTGTCTGGTTTGAGTGAATTAATCACTTTAACCGCTTCATTTCTGATTTGTATGAGTAATTGTTGTAGAGAAATAATCAGTTTGCGATCGCCAGTGGTGTTAAGTAAGTGTTCTTTGTATTTCTGCAATACAAATTCGCGATCACGATTGTAATTTTCATAAAGATCCGCTAATTGTTTTTTTACGCGCAAGCTAATCGCGATAGCTTCATGTTCGAGATTGGGGTTAGCTTTTAACTTTTCAGCGATATGTTTTTGAACGCTCGCTTCTTTTTTTAGTTCTTGTAATTGAGCTAATGTGTTGGTGACAGTTTCAAAATTGATAGCAAAAGTTTTCGTGGCTTGTGCAAGCAGGAGTTCTGCTGCTCTCTCGTCAATTTCATCTTTGATTTTATGTAGTTTCTCAATCAGAAGTTCGCTGGTTGCGCGTGTGCTCTCCTGAATGTTGGTAGCATGGGTTGGGGACACTTCTAACACGTGAAGCGCTGAATTGGGATTATTAAGATTGATAAAAAGCTCGCGTAAGTTGACAGCGAGCACTTGATATTGGCGTGTGTCAGTCATCATGACTCTAGCAATATAGATGTCGTCTCCTGGTTTCCCATTCAATAGATTTTTTGCAGCGCCCAAAGCTTGCGCGACGGATTTTAATAGTGTGGGTTTATTAACAAAAGAAGGGATGACTAATTCACTGTCCCAATCTTCGGCCACCGTAAAGTAAATGTGCCGGGTATCGGTTTCGTTGTACTGCAATGAACGATGAGATGCTGTCATAAAGTTTGGACTCGTCAGTCAGCAAATAACGCCCTTAACAGGGATATACGTTAATTATAGATCATCGTGGTGGATTTGCTTTTTGAGTTAAGCTGTTGATATTTATAGCCAAATCAGGGGCGAAAAAAAACTGCCATGCCCCTTGCAGGAGATGACAGTTTTTTGGGTTTTGAGGCTTATAAAAGCTCTGAGGTTAGTCCAACATGCCGTAGATTTTGAGTTTCTTACGTAATGTGCCGCGACTAATGCCAAGTAAGATAGCAGCGCGTGATTGATTTCCTTTTGTATAATCCATCACAGCTTCCATCAATGGCATTTCAACTTCAGCTAAAACCATTTCATACAAATTGCTGGGCACTTGGCCTTTTAATTGTGAGAAATAATTTTCAAGCGCTTGACGCACGCTGTCGTGAAGTGGTTGGTTCTTATGTGTTACAGTGAAAGCAGGTGCTTTTTGTAACGTATCAGTTGTTTCGATATTATTAATAGCCATTGTTTTCTCTCAAAAAATATAAAAAACATCCAAAAATTACTCAGTAATGGTAAATTTTAAACTGTACCATAACAGGAGCACATTATAGCACCTGTTCTTTGTTCGATCAAATTCTAAAATGCACTATTTTGCTTGGACAGGCTATTTTTTTCAAAATATTATATATTTCAAATATTTATATGTTATTTTGGCTCAAAATAAGACGTTTTTTCTTAGAATTGATTAATCCATTTGATTCCTAGGGGCCAAAATTTCTTCGTGGCCCTCTATTATTTCCTCATGTTCGGCAAGTAAGCGTTTATGTTTTTCTATGAGGGCATGATATTCATCGTGGATTTCTGTGTGGGCTTCTAGGTTTTTTTCTTGTGTGTGTAGCATGTTCTCTAATAATTCAGCATGTTTTTCATGGAGATCTTTGTGGGCGGCGATGATTGCCTGGTGTTGCGCTAAGTGTTCTTTGAGTTCTGCGTGTAATGTTGGGTTTTCTTGATCGACTGCGTGAGCGTGTAGTAATTGATGTAATATTGTTGCGTGACTTTCTAAATGTTCTGCATGCGCTTCTAGAGCTTCTTGATGTTCGTTGAGTTGATGTGCGAGTTCAGTCATAGATTCATGGTGCTCCGTTTCAGAGTGTTCGGATTCATGTGGTTCGTGGGATTCTTCATGTTCTTGCTCTATGGGTTCTGGTGTTTCATGCTCATCAAGTTCCACTTCTGCTGGTTCTAATGGTTCTTGTTCTGGCATTTCTGATTCTTGCGTTTCGGTGGGTTCTGCTTCTTCTGTTGTTTCAGTGTCTTCATGTGATTCAGTTTCTTCTTTTTCTGTTTCTTGCGATTCAGGGGCTTCACTTTCTTCAAGTTCTATTGGTTCTTTTGCTTCTGGTTTTTCTGTTTCTTTTGATTCAGGGATTTCATTTTTTTCAAGTTCGACAGGTTCTTTTTCTTGTTCTTTGGGTTCGGGTGCTTCGACTTCATGGATCTCAGTTTCGGGTTGTTCGATTTCGGTTTCTTGCAATTCTGCAGGTTCATGCTCATTATTTTCTGAGGGTTCAATTTCTTCATGTAATTCGGGTGTTTCGTGCTCTTGGGTTTCTATGGGTTCAGGAATTTCATGTTCAGGCGCTTCAATTTCTCGTTCGACTTTCTCCTGTTCTACAGGTTCGTTTTTTTCTTGTTCTGGCAGTTCATTTTCAGTTTCTGCGGGCTCGGATTCTTCGTCAGTTTCTTCTTCTGATTCGTCATCCTCATCTTCTACTTTATGTTCTTTTTGTTCGGGTTCTTTCTTTTCTTCAATCTTTTTA
This sequence comes from Myxococcales bacterium, assembly GCA_903970525.1. Classification (GTDB taxonomy): domain Bacteria; phylum Pseudomonadota; class Gammaproteobacteria; order DSM-16500; family DSM-16500; genus UBA5158. The sequence continues at coordinate 8,646 of CAJCIZ010000145.1, forward strand.
ATAGGTGCTTCTGTTTCATCCGCTTCAATTTGATATTGCAATAAGCGCATCAGTTCAATGGGTGTTGTCGCCTGTGTGACAAAGAAAATATAGACAAGCCGTTCTTTGATAACACGGAATCGTAGCGTGGAGATGCCGTTTAATATTTCTGTGATTTTTTTATCATCTAGTGCGGCAAGTATGAAAAATCCATATTGACTTAAAATGCGATGTGTTTGGTGTAACACAGTATTTAAATTTTCAGTAGAGGTCTGCGTTAGATCAGCAATAAGTAAATTAACGCTTTGTTCATTGAGAGAGGAAAAGTCTGCCTCTGTTTCTGTGAAAGGCGTTATTTTAGCGCTTGGAAACGCGCGCGGTAACATTGTATTAGCAATGTCAGAAAGATTCAGGCTGATGACAGTGTCGGGTGTGATGGGAATTTTTTTTGCATAGGCGAGTAGGGTGGTGTTGATGAGATCGGATACTATTTTTTGAGAGTCTTCTGATTTTGACATATCAATTTCCAGAGTGACATTTCATTAAATGCTAGAGTAATCTTAGACCAACCAACCGCGTCCATTCATCTTTGTAAGCGGGTTCTTCCATCTTAAACCATTGCTGATAGACGTCCAGCACTTGTTCGGCTTGCTCGCGTAAAATGCCAGATAACAAGATCTGGCCTTGTGGTTTGACCATGCTCGTTAATAATGGGGCTAATTCAATTAAGGATTTTGCGAGAATATTCGCGATCACGATATCAACTTTTTGTGGGGTGAAATCATCCGGCAAGAAAGTTTCAATTTGTTTCGGTGTAATCTGATTGCGTTCGCTATTTAATTTTGTGGCATCTAATGCTTGTGGATCATAATCAACTGCAAAAACTTTTTCTGCGCCTAGTTTGAGCGCGGCTAGTGCGAGTATGCCAGAGCCGCACCCATAATCAGTAACGCTATCGCCTTCTTTAACGTGACTCTCTAGCCACTCTAAACATAGCGCAGTGGTGGGGCTAGTGCCTGTGCCAAATGCTAAGCCTGGATCTAAAATAACATTAATTGCTTGCGGATCAGGTGGTGTTTCCCAGCTAGGGCAAATCCATAATCGTTTGCCAAATTGTAATGGTTTGAAATCTTGTAAACAGACTCTTTCCCAATCTTGATCAGGTAACGCTTTCACATAAAAATCTTGCAGCCAACCTAGCGATTTTTTTTCTGTCATCTCATTTAGCACTTGAGACAAATCATCTTGATCATCGAATAAGGCAATTAAAGTGGTGTTATTCCAGACCGGTGTTTCACCCGGTGCAGGTTCATAAATCGCTTCACTGCCTGCGTTAAGTAATGTGATGGCTTGGGCGCCCCACTCTGAAAGTTGGTCACCCAACGTATCAGCATGTTCAGCGGTTGTTGTAATGTGCAGCTCAATCCATGCCATTACATGTTCAACCATTGTTCCAGATAATGGATATTGGTGCCGCCGCGTTGGAAAGTATTGCCGCGTAAAATATCTTGATGCAGGGTGAGATTTGTTTTAATGCCATCCACAACCATTTCATCTAAAGCATTACGCATTCTTGCCAGTGCAAGTTCACGTGTCTCGCCGTGCGCGATGACTTTTGCGACTAAAGAATCATAATAAGGTGGAACTTTGTAACCGCTATAAATATGTGAGTCTAAGCGAATGCCAGGACCGCCAGGTGCGTGAAAATGAGTAATCGTCCCAGGGCAGGGCATAAAAGTACGTGGGTCTTCCGCATTGATACGACATTCAATTGCATGGCCTCTGATTTGTATGTCATCTTGCTTGAGGGAAAGTTTATTGCCCGCTGCAATACTTAATTGTTCTTTGACAATATCAATGCCGGTAATCATTTCAGTTACAGGATGTTCTACTTGAATACGAGTATTCATTTCGATGAAAAAAAATTCTTTGTTTTCATACAAAAATTCAAATGTGCCTGCGCCACGATAATTCATGTCACGACAAGCTTGCGCGCAACGTTCGCCAATTGCTTGACGTTGCTCTAGAGTGATGCCGGGTGCTGGTGCTTCTTCAATAATTTTTTGATGGCGGCGTTGCATAGAGCAATCGCGTTCACCTAAATGCACCGCATTACCTTGTCCATCGCCAATCACTTGAATTTCAATGTGGCGTGGATTTTGTAAATATTTTTCCATATAAACTTTATCATTATTAAATGCGGCTCTGGCTTCAGTGCGGGTCATCGCGATCGCATTTAACAAATGCGATTCAGTATGTACAACACGCATCCCACGACCCCCGCCACCGCCTGCTGCTTTAATAATAATGGGATACCCAATTTCACGCGCCATGCGCAAGGAGTTTGCATCATCATCACCAATGGGTTCGCTGGAACCGGGTACACAAGGAATGCCTAAACGTTTCATCGCATTAATAGCAGCGACTTTATCACCCATTTCGCGAATGGTATCTGCGCGTGGTCCAATAAAAATAAAACCACTTTTTTCAACTTGTTCTGCGAAGTTAGCATTTTCAGCAAGAAAACCATAGCCGGGATGAATGGCAACCGCATCAGTAATTTCTGCGGCGCTAATGATGGCGGGAATGCTTAAATAACTTTGATTCGGTGCCGCTTCACCAATACAAACGGATTCATCCGCAAGACGCACGTGCATTAAATCACGATCTGCGGTGGAATGTACGGCAACGGTGCGAATGCCCAGTTCTTTACACGCACGAAGAATACGTAACGCAATTTCTCCGCGATTAGCAATAACGATTTTATTTAACATTGTTTCTTATCCTTGCAACATTATTCAATGACAAATAATGGCTGATTAAATTCGACAGGCATGCCAGTTTCTACCAATGCTGCGGTGATGGTGCCCGATTTATCAGCTTCGATTTGGTTAAACATTTTCATGGCTTCAATCAAGCACAAGGTGTCGCCTTGCTTAACTGTCTGTCCGACTTCGATGAATGGTTTTGCGCCGGGTGAAGGGGCTAAATAAACTGTGCCAACCATAGGGGCTTTAACAGAGTGTTTAGTGGAAACGGGTTCTGCTGCAACCGGTGCTGCAGGTTGTGCGGCCTGAGCAACGGGTGCCGCTGCTTGTTGCATCATAGGTGCAGGCGCTGTGACATAAGTCGGCGCGCCATGAATGCGAGAAGAGATTCTCACAGAATCTTTATCTTCATGAATTTCAATTTCTTCAATGCCAGTTTCTTGAATTAATTCTATGAGTTTTTTAATTTTACGAATATCCATTGCCATAGTGTTTCATTAACTCCTGATAGTTTCGTGAGACTGAGTTGTTAAATAAGAATGTGCGTATTGTAGTGCTAACAAATAACCTTCCGCGCCAAGTCCTGTGATAGTGCCTATCGCAATATCTGAAAAATAAGAATGATGCCTAAAGGGTTCGCGGCGATGAATATTGGATAAGTGAACTTCCACAAAGGGTTTGCTTGTCGCTAATAAGGCATCTCGCATCGCGATGCTGGTATGGGTCAATCCCGCCGGATTGATGATCAAAAAATCATCACGGCTTTCTTGTATGCGATCGATGAGCAAACCCTCATGATTACTCTGGACTGCGGTCAAAACATGTCCAAGCTGACTGGCCGTAGCCGTGAGCTTGGCATTAATCTGCTGTAAAGTCTGGCAGCCATAGTGCTCAGGCTCGCGAGAACCTAATAGGTTTAAGTTGGGCCCATGTAATACCAAAATCGTCGCCATTTGCACCGCTAATCCTGTTTCTGGGGTATGGAGGCAGCATTTTGCATGAACTTGCAGGTAATGTCTAGATGTCTGCAAGATGTCTGGAGATGGGCGCATGTTGTTGGCAAGCTAGTTAGGCTGTCGCGTCATCCCATAGCTCATTGGGGGTTGGGATATTTACCCTTTCTCTGCATCTTGCTTAAATATCTCAGCGTACTTTCTTTCAAGAGTGGCAACTTCATTTTCTTTTAAAGAGCTAAATTCTTTACTCCTTGCTCGTTTAGATAAAACTCGATTTTCTTGATTTAAGAAGCGAATGAGAAGATCAACCAGTCTATCGGGCATGTCTATATAATTTTTTATGAAATCTTTTAATTCATCATGTTTTTTTAAGTAAGACACTTCTTCTGGTAAGGTTGTTTCAACTGTTTCTTTAACGCAGCGGTACAAGAACTCAGCTTGTTTTGTGGCATCAAAATAACGATAAAGGTCAATAGTGTTATTCAATACTTCAATATTATTTTTAATAGTGGGTCGCCATTGAATGAATTGTAAACGCGGGCGAGAATAGGATTCTAATGTTTCTCTGTATTCAGAAATATGCTCTAAAATAACTGCAGAAATCGGAAAGACTATATTTTTTTGTGAAAATTTTTTTTCGGCCAGTACATGATGAATTAAGTATCGATGAAGACGCCCGTTTCCATCTTCGAGTGGATGAATAAACACAAAACCAAATGCGATAACAGTAGCAGCTAAGATAGAGTCAATGCTGCTTTCTTTAAGAAGCTGGTTTGTCTCGATCAAGCCATCCATCAGCAAGAATAAATCTTGTGCGCGAGCGGATATATGATCTGGGATGGGCAAGCCGGTTGATCTTTCGTGCTCACCCACAAAGCCCCCTTCATTTCGATAGCCAAAATGAATAAATCGAAAATCCGCTATGATAATAGATTGAAGTCTTAGAAACTCGTCAGCAGATAGTGGGTTTTTTCCCGCTTCGCCTATTGCTTGTCCCCAGCGTTCCGCTCGATTTTGTGGAGGAGTTTCTCCTTCAATTGCAAACGATGCTTTTGAATCTTTTAACAGCATAAATGCTGCTGCTCGCATTAGTAAGTCAGGATGAATTGCTCCTAAACAAGTACGAGCTCGTTCACCCAAATTCATCGCAATAAACTCTTCAAGTGTTGCAGTCTTACGAATTGTGGGACAAAAATCTGGAACGCCAGGCAAGTTGTTTTTTACGCGATGTCTTTTGGAAATTTTTGGTAATCCTGGATACTGAAGTTTTTCATCTACAACATCAATAAATTTTCCTGAGCCAGCATCAGGCAAATCAAGTTTTTTTCTTTGCAGCCACTCATATAAAAACCATATTCTCCGACTATAAGAACCGGTCGGTTCTTGCTGAACGATATGGATAATATCTTTGGCTTCAATCCTATTAAATAAAGCGTTGAGGACAGCAAGATCAATACCTTCATTTTTTAAAGCAAATGTTAACTGACCGTATAAGGAGTCATGTGGCGCATGACGCGGCGTAAACATCTTCCAGCCATCTTTTTGATAGCGCGCATGTTTATGACTAATTGCGGATAAAATGTCAGGTAAGGGGGCTTGTAAGTCATAAGTTTTTATTAATGCAGAATATCCCGCAAGCAAAACCTCGTTCTCTGGGGGTCGCCGGTTATGAAAAACAGTCACAACTTGTGAAAATTGATATTTATCTGTCATATTTCATGAAATTTGATAACAATTGGTTGATACTGATAATTATAGCATGAAAAATGAATTTAATTCATGAAAAGTAGAATAAAAATAGATAATCCCATGAAAAATGGTAAAAACCAATTTTTTCAGTGTGTTATGTTCAAACTAATCACAAGCATATATACAATTACTCTTTGTAAGCGGGTTTGGTCACCAACTGCCGTGTCATTTCAAACACTGCTGGTAGGAGGGAAACAATGATAATAGCCAGCACAATCGTCGAAAAATGGTCTTTTACTAATGGAATATTGCCAAATAAATAACTGGCATAGAGTAAGCTACCAATCCATAACACAGCACCCAGAATGTTATAGACAAAGAATTGGCTGCGACGCATATATCCTATACCTGCGATAAATGGAGCAAACGTTCGGATGATAGGCATGAAGCGCGCGATGATGATGGTTTTAGCACCGTATTTCTCGTAGAACGAATGGGCTTTTTCTAAATATTGTTGGTTTAACAGCCATGAATTTTTGGAATGAAAAACTTTAGGACCTAAGAAGCGACCAATTTGATAATTCAAACCATTACCCAGAATCGAAGCAATCACTAAAAGAATAAATAAAACATGAATGTTAAAACCATCTAAGGTGCTGGCTGCAATAGTGCCTGCTGCAAATAATAATGAATCGCCTGGTAAGAACGGCGCAACCACAAGACCTGTCTCACAGAAAATAATGAGAAATAACAAAGCATAAACCCAGGTGCCATAGAGATTCACAAATGTGACTAAGTGCACATCGAGATGCAAAATAAAATTCAAAAAATGATGTAATAATTCCATGGTTTGCCTATCAATTTAAGTTTTGTGTGATCAGTTGTGCTGATCGTTTTACCATAACTTGGTGGGGGGTACAAGTGTAAGGCATAAGAGCTAATTTAATTTTTCAAGCTTCTACAACAAGAACTGGATATTCAGCAATTTTTGTATCTCTAGTAATAATAACAAGATCATTTAGTTTTGCTTGAATTATCAGTAAGCGATCAAAAGGATCTGAATGTAAAGGAGGTAGATCTGCAACGCCTAAACCGTCTTCTGGCATAATGGGTAATATTTTAAATCCTTCTGCTGCTACAGCCTCAATTAAGTTATGTGGCAAGGTCAATCGCCCTAGGCTTTTTTTGATGGCTAATTCCCAGAATGTAACACTACTAATAAAAATGGGATTGGTTTTATTGCTAATGATATTGGATGCTTTCGCGCTTAATTTTTCTGGTTCTGTGAACCACCACAGCATGACATGACTATCAAGTAAATATTGCATACTATTTTTCATCTCCATAAAAGTGTTTCAGTATGTCATTTGGCAAAGGGGCATCAAAGTCATCACTGATTTGGATCAATCCCTTAAACTGTCCTCCACGACGTACCTCGGTTTCTTCTGTGTAAGGTACGAGTCGAATGAGAGGTTTGCCACCCCGTGCAATGATAATTTCATCCCCTTTTAAGGCTTGATTAATGACTTTTGAGAAATGGGTTTTGGCGTCATGAATATTGATTAGCATGATAAGAATCTCCAGAAAGGTTAGCTTGAGTATAGTAGACTAACATGACTTAGTCAATATGGTTTTTCTGGGAAAATTCTAGTATGTGAAGGCCGAATCGGCTCTTAGCGTCTATTCAGGATCATCTCCACACAGGCGAGGATCTGTTAATCCACTTTTCTTTACTGCAATTTAGCAACACGTTCAGTTTTCATTTGTTCTGATGGCAGATCTTCTTTTGGATTATTTCTATTGTTTAAACTGAATTTTAGAAGTCCTATTTTTGCAGGGATTTTTTTTGACAGCGCTTCAGCACAAGCTACCCCCGCCTTGTAGGCATCAGTTAGGTTATCTGTCTTTGCATCGGTGAGTAAATTAGATGCGGCAAGGTTCACTGTTTGTAGTTCGAGAGTGGCCTCTTCAAGTTCTCTCTTTGTATTAACACAAGGTATTGTTGCATCAACCGTCAATTCTAGTAAGAGAAATCGGCGAAGATAGTGTGCTTGTGTGAGTTTTGGTACAGCTAAGTTATCAGGATTAAATTGAACAAAACCGGGATCTTGGCCTTCTATAGGTTGTAATTTATTAAGTTGTCCAAAATGGAATTGCTTAAGTATTCTAAAAGTGTCCGTCGCTAGTTGTGTTAATTGACGTGCTAATTCTTCAAAGCGAATCAATTGTTTTCTAAGATTCTCATTCGCCTCTGCTAAAGCAGTAAAAATTTCTTTCGCTTTGAGTGCGCATTCAGTTTGTAAGTATTCAATGTTGAGTAATCGTGCCTCATGTGTAAAATCATCATCTAGTTTAGCTTCGCAAATACCCTTGAGATTTTTTTTAGTCTCAGTGAGAAATTGATTATATTCTTCAAAAGATTTTAAAGTTTTCGGTGGTATTGTCGGTAGACTGCTACTGCTTGCGCTCATGATGCGGTTCTCGAAAGTTAAAGGTTAATCACATTTCCCTGGGTAATATAAACATCAAATCGACTACTGCTGCCTGTTAGACTATGATGAGGCGTGACGCCACCTAACGCTTCAGCTAAGCGAGGTCTTTTTACCACAACGCGCTGGGCGGCGCGCGCTAAAGCGGTGTTTAAAAGAGTACCTGCATCAAGATCCTCGCCAAGCACGTCATGGAAAATTCGCATTTCTTTTTTGACGAGCGCCGATTTTGTGCGCTCAGGGAACATAGGGTCTAAATAAATAATGTCTGGCTTGGGATTCTGTTGTAACCATGTCGTAGCATCTGTTTCTATGAGGTGCATGCGCTGAATTGTTGGTACAATTTTTTCATCTTGCGCGGCGCGCTGTAACCCATCTTCAAGTAACACTGTCACGAGAGGCGAGCGTTCCAGCATCGTGACGTGAAATCCTAAAGACGCCAATATAAAACTATCTCGCCCTAAACCTGTTGTGGCATCAACGATAGTCGGATTCGTATGATTTTTTAAACCCATGGCTCTTGCTAAAATTTCCCGACGTAAACTGGTATGTTGACTACGATAGGCAATTTTTCCTGACTGAAAATCAATAAACAAGGGAAGCGATTTGGTTTTTGTCTGTCGTAATTCAATATGCTCAGAAGTTAAAACAAGAAGATAATCATAATCGTCAGTCGTCGCGGTCAGAGGCAAAGACAAGCGTTTAGCTAAGATTTTTGCTTGGGGTGATTTGTCAGCGACTTCAGTGTGTATGCCAATTTTTATCATATATGAAATGTCTTAAAGAAATTATTCTTCCAACAAAAAATCTTCAAATGAAATGCCCTGACTATGCGCTGTTTCAAAAGAGGTGGAATTGATCACGGTTAAAATCTGTTTAGGAAAAGTTTGTGCAAACCAACTAAAATCTAAAGGTGAGCATTGGCCTCGCTTCACTTCAAGCCATCGTTTTGAAGGGATCACAAAATCAATTTCATTTTTATTGCCTTGCCAAAAAACGAGTGGTGCAAGAATTTCTGCATTTGTCACAGCAGCGCGACGTGTGAGTTCTTGAGCAACTAACCATTCATACCACATGCCTTGATCATGAGTTGATAATGCTAAGAAGTCCTCAATGCTGCGTATTCTACTCGGATGATATGCAACCGCGGCTAACAAATTAGTAAAATGATATTTACATTGTTTGCGTAATAGTAATATTTTTTTGGTGTGATCCCAGGGATAAGCTGGGGTAACGCATCCCAAGTCGTTCAACAATTCAATGTAGCCTGCAGCAACAGTGTTATTTGCTAAGCCAGCTTCGCGCGCTAATTTTGCTTGGCCAACTGGGGTTGTTCCATAACGATATAATGTATTTAAGACATTTAATAATGCTGCGCGCGAGCGTCCTGATGCTGAAATTTCGCCTTCAATCCAGTCTCTCGTTAATTCAATAATATATTCAGGAATCCTATTATCTGTTGCTAATGCTCCACATGCTGCAGGAGAGCCGCCAGAAAGCAAATAGGCGATTAGTGTTTTTTTCCCAAGAAGATTTCCGCAGACGCGTTGAAATTCTTGATAAGAAATAGGTGTAAAAAGATAAGTTGTGCGCGCTAATTTTCCTCTTCGCCCTGGTAATCTTTCATGCGCACGTCTTAAGTCAGTCGCTTTTGACCCTGTAGTAATGACTAAGATATTTTCTAATAAGCCTCTATCTGCTAAGCGTTTTAGTACAATTTCCCAATGCTGTATTGCTGTAATTTCATCAATAAACAATCGTCTAACAGGCGCATTTTTTTGGTAGGCATGGATCAGCGTTTCAATTTCTTGTTCAAGATGATTGACATCAGAGATATACTCGCCATTCAGGTAATAGGCTGTTCCAGGGCCAAATTGCTGAATTGTTTTTTTGAGTTCTCCTTCTAGCCAAGTGCTTTTGCCGTATTGTCTGGCGCCACGAATTAATAAAATGCCAGGGTCTTTTGGTAACTCATGTAAACCAAAATCAATCCTAAATTGAAATGGCGCGTTTTTCAAACGCTCAAGATGAGGAAATAATTCCTTTTCTTCTAGGTTTCCAGCCGCAAGAAATTTATTA
>CAJCIZ010000146.1 GCA_903970525.1 Myxococcales bacterium
ACAGCAATCCGACGGTTGGCCTTCTTGGGTTAAAACGGTAGAGGACCAAAAAGAATATATAGAAAACTTTATGAAGCATGAAGGAGTTAAATTAATTGAAAGTGATATTAATAAGAACCCTGCCTTAAGATTTATCGCAAAGTTGTTTTTAAATACCTTATGGGGTAAAATAGCGCAAAGGCCTAATCTGCCTCAAACAAAAGTCTGTTATGAATACCATGAGTACTGGGATTTGGCAAAAGATGAAAATAAAGTAATAAAAGGGGAACTAATGGTGAATGAGGAGTGTTTATTGGTTACGTGGGAGCATTCAGATGAAGAAATGGGAAGAACAGGTGATACAAGTTTAGCAATTGCGGCCTTTGTCACGTCATATGCAAGGGTTGAATTAATGAAGGTTTTAGATGAAGTGGAAATAATACCAGGGCGTTTATTGTATATGGATACAGATTCAGTCATCTTCAGTTATAAATCAGGACAACCCTTACCTAAAATCGATGATTATTTAGGAGACCTAGCTGATGAGATAAAAAAGGATTATGGTGAAAATGCTGTTTGTAAAAAATTTTGTAGTTTTGGTCCAAAAGTTTATGCAATGGAGATATGGCCTGAAAATTCTGAAACTCCAGTAGTTCCAATTAAAGCTAAAGGAATTACACTTACTGATAAAGCTCTTGATATCATAAAAATGGAAACTATGGTTAAAATGGTTAATGAATATATTAAAAATGAAGGTAAAAATTTAGATGATAATAAGTTAATGATTCCTCAAATGCAAATTAGAGCAACAAACATGCAAACCATAGAAACAAAATTTTTTGATAAGGCATTTAGAGTGATGTCAGAAAAAAGGCGTATCAATGGAAATGATACGTTGCCATACGGTTATGTGGAGGATTAGTTATTACTAATTATGGAAGCAACTAAAGAAGTTGACGATATTAAACACTTACAGTTTAAGCATCCTTTTAATGGCATAGCAGCTGGTCCTTCTGGTTCAGGTAAAACTTATTTAGTCAGAGACATCTTAGAAAATCATATTCATACTATTGCAGGCATTAATAAAAATGTTATAAATGTTGTATGGGCTTATGGTAAATGGCAAAGTATTTATAAGAAACCATTACGAAATGTCAACTTTAAATATGTTGAAGGGATACCTGACGAAGAAGATATTGAAAATAATCATATAATCATAATTGACGATTTAATGACTGAGATTAAAAATAGTAAATTTATTGTTGATCTATTTACAAAGGGATCTCATCATAATAATCAAAGTGTCTTCATTTTATCTCAGAATTTATATCATAAAGGACCAATTGTTAGAGATTTAAATTTGAATACACATTATTTATTAATCTTCAAGAGTCCACGTGACAAATTGCAAATTATGGCTTTAGGCCGACAGATGTATCCTAGAAGATCAGAGTTTTTTATATCAGCTTATGAACAAGCTACATATAAACCACATGGTTACTTATTAATAGATCTCAAACAGGACACACCAGACGAGTTGCGTCTCAGGACTAATATAATCCCAAACGAAGCGAGTAATTTTACTTTGAATCCTCAAGCATTTATATTAAGATAATGTCAAAAAATTTACGTAAATGTATGAAGAATATGCATCTTGTTTGTGATGCTAATTGTCCCAAAATTAAAAAGTCATTACTTAAAGAAATGTCAAAAAACGGACATTATTTTGAAGCTCTATTTGAAATAGTGCACAATATAAATCTCAAAAATATTAAACTAAAGACAGCTGAGAAGAAAAAATTGAAAAAATTTGTCAGATTTATGATGATGGTATTAGACAAACCCAAATCTAAAATCAAACGATCATCGTTAGTCAACCAGAGTGGTGGATTTTTACCAGTTGTCTTACCAATACTAGGAACAGTTTTGGCTGAAATATTAGGAAATGCAATCCGCTAAAAAAATAACTTTAGTTCCTCCTAAATCGGATCAAGTCGAGCAATATGGTAAAGGATTAGATGATTTGAGCGAGAATACAGGATCATTAGTTACTGAAGTTGCTCCCAAAAATGATAAGGTGAAGTCAAAAATATATGATAAAATACATAAATTTATCAAAATAATATTAAAATTAGCACGAAGCATTGGTTATGATAACGATTTAAGAATAAAATTAAAAAATGGTACATATTTAGAAAAGTCAAATATAGTTGATTTATTAACCCACGCAATGTCTGTTGGAAAGGTATTGTACGGCGAAAGTGAATTTATTGAATTATTAAGCAATAGCGGTGTCGATCCATCATTAATTATAAATGAAAATGTTAGAATGAAATTGATCCAATATTTGAATAAAGGCAAAATATATCAAAAAGAGTCCGATGATACACAAATAAGTGAAGTACATAAACGCAAAAGATTAGATAGTAACTCAGAAGATAATGATGATCAAAACTCAGCAAAGAAAAGAAAAGTAGACGATCCATATAAAGATATGCCGGTTTTAAAAGATCAAAGGAAAGAAGTGAATATATTAACAAAAGAAAAGGAAACACCTTCAAGATTAAAAAACAACAAAAAAAGAAAACACTCTTATGATGAAGATATAAGCGATCAAGATATTGACAAGAGTAGATGGGATATACCTTCAAATGTCTAACGAAATTCTTCAAGAAATTTATTATAATCCTAAAAGCCCAGCTTTTTTTTAGTAGTGCTGATAAAATTTAAAAGAAATCAAGAAAAAGAAACTTAATATAAGTAAAAAAGAAATTGATTTTTAGCTCAAAGGAGAATTGGTTCACATTTTACATAAACCTACCCAAAAAAG
>CAJCIZ010000147.1 GCA_903970525.1 Myxococcales bacterium
TATGTTTATTGAGTGTTTTTACAAAGCGATTAAAGCATTTAATGCTCGACGCTGAAACGCTATCTATCCATGCAACAAACAGTGCTTTTGCCTGTGTGTCGCGAATTGCAAAAAAACAAAAAAAATTACAATTTGTTTCTAAGTTTCGCGATCTCATCTTGAGATAAGCCAGTAAATCTACTGATTTTATCTAATGGCTCATTATCTTTGTGTCATTATCAGAAGACATGTTTAATCCGAGATCATATTTATCATGATCTGTTATCTTTATTAAACAGATCTTTTGGTGGTTGAAGTCATGTTTAACAAATGGTAAATTACCAAAACTCCTGTTTAATGCGTGCGTTGTCTATGAAAAATGATCTTATCTTGTCATTAGGTACTGAAATTTTATATCAAGGACAACCACACATCATTAAAACCCATCTATCTCTCACCACCTTTTTACTGTTCAACAAAACAACGGGAACGGAAGTTGTTGCTGAATTAAATACTCTATCATCTATAAATGAATTATCTGACGTCCCTCTTGAAGAGAATGGAACAATCCGAATCAGTGATAAAGCATGGAAAGAGGCAGAGCGTCGAATAATATTCATTAAGCCTCTCGCAGAAATGAACACAGTTCCAAAAATATTAGCGAAGGAAGCTGGCTTGGCATTAGGTATGTCTTTGCAAATGGTATATAAATTAATACGACGATTTCGCGATTCTGGTGGCCTTCTAAGTTCTCTGGCTCCCAGTATATCATCAGGCGGTCGGGGTAAAAGTCGACTACCACCCACAGTTGAGCAAATTATAACTATAGTTATTGATGAGTTTTATCTTACCAAGCAAAAGCGCTCGTTGGAAGATATTGGACAAGAGGTAAGGCGTCAATGTATTCGAGCAAAATTAACCCCACCCAGTACTAATACTGTGCGTGATCGCATACGATCATTAAGCGCAAGAGATAGCATAAAACAACGAGAAGGGATGAAGGCTGCCAGAAAACTATCTTCTGTAAGAGGGAGTTTTCCTGCAGTTGAATCACCACTTGATGTCATACAAATAGACCATACGCCTGTTGATCTGATTATTGTGGATGAAATTACCCGACGCCCTATCGGGCGACCTTATTTGACTGCATCTATTGATGTTTTTAGTCGTTGTATTACAGGTTTTTGCCTAACCCTGGAGGCTCCATCAGCTGTTTCCGTTGGTCTTTGTTTGGTTCATTCAGTCATTGATAAAGCTGCTTATTTGGCTAATTTTGGCATTGTGGGTGAATGGCCAATTTGGGGTAAACCATTAGCGATGTACGTCGATAATGGCACAGAATTTCATAGTGAAGCATTGCGGCGAGGCTGTGCTCAGCATGGTATTGAGCTCCGCTACAGACCACCAGGACAACCTCAGTATGGTGGTATTATTGAACGACTCATCGGTACATTGATGCAGCAAGTGCATACGTTGCCTGGCACAACCTTTTCAAATATTGTAGAACGTGGTGAATATAATTCTGATGCAAAAGCGATTTTAACCTTATCGGAATTAGAAAAATGGCTAACGCTTGTCATTGTGGGACAATACCACAATAAAGTACATTCAACGCTTCATGAACCACCTATTGAACGGTACAAATCAGGCTTACTGTCTGGCAACGGACCAAAATCAATGGTTCAAAACAAAAAAGGATTTCTCATTGATTTTTTACCCATTATTAAGCGCTCTATTCAGCGACATGGTTTTATGGTGGATCATATCAATTATTACAGTAATGCTTTGCAACCTTGGATTTCTGAGCGTAGTAAACATAAAGAAAAATTTATCATTCGTCGTGACCCTCGTGATATAAGCAGAATTTATGCGCTTCCTCCCGAGCAAAATACCTATATTGAGATTCCCTACAGAACATTAAGTCATCCTGCTGTAACATTATGGGAGCAACGAGAAAGTTTGCGATATTTGAAAGAACAAGGAGCTAAAAAAGTAGATGAGACCGCTATTTTTCGAACCATAGAGGCCATGCGAAAAATCACGGAAGCGGCTGCTGCCAACACGCGTTCAGCACGGCGACAACAAGCACGTACTAAGCATGTAACTCAAAAAACACAAGATAGTCCAAATAATGCTTATTTTTCAGAGACTACACAAGAAATGCCACCATCTTTTCCTGCTGCAAAACCTTTTAAAAATATAGAAGAATGGTCATGACAAAAACAGCACTGGAGTTAGAGCACCTTACGCCATTTATGCGTGAAATAGCATTGTTACCCAAAGAGGAGCGTATAAAACGAATTTTAGCTGATCGCTGGTTGGGTTATACCAAAGCTGAAGAAGCGGTAAATAAATTGGAGGCATTGATAGTTCATCCAAAACGTCAGCGCATGCCAAACTTATTAATCTGTGGTCCCACAAATAATGGAAAGAGCATGATTGTTGAGAAATTTCGACGAGCTCACTTATTAGAAAATAAGGGACATTATCCTGAGAATGACAGACCAATCCTTGTTGTACAAATGCCATCTGATCCAAAAATCTCACGATTTTATTCTATCTTGCTTCATGGCTTGGAAATAAATTTGAGACTTCGACCAAGGGTATCTGATCTGGAAATTATGACTCTTCAGGTGATGAAACGCGTGAATGTTAGAATTTTAATTATCGATGAAACCCATAATATTTTAGCAGGAACAACTGCATCGCAGCGAGAATTTTTGAATTTGCTACGATTTTTAGGCAATCAATTAAAAATACCTATTGTCTGTGTTGGAACAAGAGAAGCTTATTTTGCTATTCGTAGTGATGATCAGCTAGAAAATCGATTTGAACCCTTCACATTACCTTTATGGAAAGATGATCATGAGCTGGCATCATTGTTGGCTAGTCTCACGTCTACTTTACCTCTTCAAAAACCATCATCGTTAATGGATCCAGAAGTGATTCGTTTTCTTCTGGATAAAAGTGAAGGAACCATTGGTGAAATTATCACGTTGCTGAATAAAGCTGCCATCTTGGCGATTGAGTCAGGAGAAGAAAGAATTAGCAAAGAAAATTTAGCACGAATTGATTATTTATCACCAACAGAAAGAAGGCGCATCTCTGAGCGCGATTTAATTCAATAATAAGAGGTAAGATATGTCGTCGTTTTCATCTTTTTTTGATAGATTTCCTGGTTTAGTGGAGTCAGAATTCAGAAATATTTTTGCCATTGAGGGCATGTATAAAAATATTCCAGAAGGAAATTATGGTTTTGTTGAATATTTTTGCAATGAACCTGATTGTGACTGTCGAAATGTTATGATTCATGTAATGACGGTTGAACCCCATGTTAAGCTTTGGGCTGTTTTGCGCTATGGTTGGGAGCCTAAAGAATTCTATCTTGATTGGATGGGAGATGAAAATGAATTCACAGAGAACATGCCTGGAGCTTTTATTGATCCAGCACATTCCCCTAATGATTTAGCCGCGCAAGAGTTTTTATCTGTTTTTACGCATATGATTGAAAATGATAAGAAATATGCCAAAAGGATTGAGACCCATTATCAAATGTATAAATATGTAATAGATGCTGAGGATTTTGAGGAAGAAAAATCGCGCCCTTACCGTTTGCCTAATAAAAAAATTGGACGAAATGATCCTTGTTCTTGTGGGAGTGGTAAAAAATATAAAAAATGTTGTCTACATTAATGGCTTATTTATGACGGAGCTCCTTATCAATTTTACGGATGCTTAGTACAAACAAACTACAGTTTAATTGTACTGATGATCAGCGTAAAAAATTAGTACAATATAGAAAGTATATTTGAGTTTACTGTACCACCATGGTACAGTTTGAAATATTAGATAATAGGGCACAAAAAAGATCATGAAAGTTGGTTACGCCCGCGTTAGCAGCAATACCCAAGATCTGGAGTTGCAAACGCAAGAATTACTCAAGGCTGGCTGCGAAAAAGTGTACAGTGAATCAATCAGCGGAAAAGACAATAACCGCCCTGAGTTAATGGCCATGATCGAATCATTGAGAAAAAATGATACCGTCGTTGTTTATAAAATCGATAGGATAGCTCGCTCGCTGAAAGGGTTGATTGACATCGTCGAGTTACTGAATACAAAAAAAGTAAATTTTATTTCACTCGATTCCGGTGACAAAGTGGATACAACAAGCCCTATGGGTCGCGCATTTTTTCAAATTGCAGGAGTATTTGCTGAATTAGAACGTGGCATGATTAATGCCCGAACGAAAGCCGGGATTAAAAAAGCGAGAAGTGATGGCGTAAAATTTGGCAGAATCCGTGGTAGCAAAAATAAAACCACTCCAGACAAACATGAGAAGATCAAAATTTTCTTACAAGCAGGTAAATGCTATGACTGGATCACGAAAGAATTATGCGTCAGCAAAAAAACGATAGCGGAGGTAAAAAAATCAATGACCATTAAACAGGACTTCTGAGTATTAAACATGTCTTCTGAAAGTGACACTTGCACTTTATTAAAGGAATATTGAGATAATTGGTCATATTCTGATGGGGGTAACAGCATATAAAAATAGTGGGATCTACACTATTAGTTTGGGCTGATAGGTAATCAATTTTCTTTACTCTTAATTTCTCTCACAGGTTTATCCCCAGAATTTGTGGGTAACTTTATGAAGAAATAGAAACATTAATTATTGGGAACAGTGAAGGTGTTATATATAGAGATCATCGGCCTAAGTGTTCCCAAAAAATTCCTTAAAAATAAGGCGAAATTAAGTAAACAAAAGAAAATAGAATCATAACTCAGTAATTGTTAGTGATTAAATAAAATCAACTAGACTTAAATATAATCTTTTATTTCTAATAGGCGATAAGGATTGATGCCTAT
>CAJCIZ010000148.1 GCA_903970525.1 Myxococcales bacterium
GAATTTTGGATTAAACCAAGAACCTGCATCTAATGTTCTTAAATAACTATAAGGATAGTCATGAACATTGCCTTTGCCATTGGTCGTACGCTCTAACGTATCATCATGAATCACAACCGCTTCGCCACACGCCGCTAACATCACATCAAATTCAACCCATTTTACACCTTGTAATTTCGCTTGGATAAAAGCTGAGAGCGTATTTTCAGGGGCAAAATTGCTAGCACCCCTATGCGCGATAACCGGTGGATTAAAATTAATGTAAGGCATTGGAAAGGTGTATCCCTATCACACCAACCACAATTAATAGTAATGAAATCACTTTACGAATGGAAATTGATTCTTTGAACATGAGCACACCAATAATAGCAACCAAGATAGTTCCTATCCCCGACCACATGGCATAGACAATACTAATATCCACACCTTGCAAAGTTAAAGTCAACGCAAAAAAACAAATAATATAAAAGATCACTAAACAGACCGTCGGTTTAAACCATTGGAAACCGTCGGACAATTTCATGGAAACTGTCCCCAGGACACCGAACAAAATGGCAATCAACAACCATAACCAACTACTTGTGGACATTAGCATAACGAATCAATCTACCCTGTTTTTAAACCCATTATTCCGATGATAATCATGCCTAGATAGACTATTTTTAATAACGTCATAGGCTCATGAAAAAACACAACGCCGATCACTGCAATCAACGAAGTCCCAACGCCCGCCCACACCGCATAAACAAATCCCAGCTCTAAACGTTTTAATGTCAGCGCCAAAAATACAAATGAAAAACTATAAAATACAAATATACAAATCGACGGCGCGAAATGATTAAATCCATCTGATAACTTCATCGATGTGATACCAGCCACCTCAAACAAGATGGCTAACAACATGTATAAACCCGTTAACACAGAATAAGTCATAAATGTCTACGTGATATTTTTAATTAATGTATGATCTGCTGCTGGCGCTGCCGCTAAGACAACTGTGGCAGAGAGTTCCAACTTATCGCCCACCGCTAAAGGACTCGCAGCCGCACCCACTACGCGCATTTGAACAAACGCATTTTGCGGCAAAATAGGCTGAGGAATAGGCTCGAGCAACCCAACAAAATCTACGTTATGGACATAGTATTTTTGATCGGGATATAGTTTATTTAATCGATCTAATTCTTCTTTGGCTTGTTGATAAATATTACTTCTCAACAGAGTATTGGCCGCACGCAATTCATCTTCACTCGGAACAAATTGAACATTATCTAATGTATATGTCTCACCGGGCTTACTCATCGCTTTGGCTTTTTCACGTAAGGTTGTTAAAGCAGAAGCTGGCAAACGCGCTTGCGCAGAAATTCTAATTTTTTCCATACCCGATTGATCTTCGTTACGATCGAAAGAGACGATATGCCATTCACCTTGCGATGAAAATTCTGAGACTTTTTTCAAGACTTGATCTTGGATTTTATCTAAATCACTTTCACTGACTGATGCATTGATTCCAATCGTGACTAAAGCCGTTTTAGTAGCAACCCATTGCTCGCTGGAAAGCTTCAACACCACTTTATTCAATAAAGCATCGCCATCTTCATGTGCAAAAACAGGCGTCGCGAGAATCAAGCCAAGCAATAGTATCCATAAACGCATCATACACTCCTCCTTCAAACCAACAGTCCCCAACCTACTGGAGAAATCCATGGGCATATTCTAAGCTATAGCGACAGGCTACCACAAACCTTTCCTTTCCTATTTTACCTGTTAAAATATCTTCCTTTTTTGCCAAATACATAAAACCATGCCAGCAGCCAATCCATTACATCCACCTTTACCCCAGAAAATGGGGCAACACATACGGTGGGGGAACCTCTACGGCGCAAGCACTGGCTTGGCGTTAAGTACGGCTATTTCTCAAAGTGCCACCCCTGTGATTATCATCACACCTGATACTTTTACCGCCACACGCTTAGAATATGAGCTGCGATTCTTTCATCATGAGCAGCCTATTATTCACTTCCCTGATTGGGAAACGCTGCCTTATGACCAATTTTCGCCACATCAAGACATTATTTCTGAGCGCATTGCGGCATTGTATAAAATTCCTCACTTGCAAAAAGGCGCAGTGATTACTTCGATTTCGACTCTCATGCAGCGATTATCGCCGCGTGCTTACTTGGAAGGGAATACTTTCCTATTAAATACTGGCGAAAAATTCGATTTACATGTCGCCCGCTCTCGCCTAAGCAATGCGGGCTACCGCGCAGTGGATCAAGTACGGGAACATGGAGAATTTGCGGTACGCGGCTCTATCATAGATTTATTCCCTATGGGGAGTGATACACCGTATCGCATCGATTTATTTGATGACATCATCGATTCTATTCGAACTTTTTCACCCGAAACTCAACGCACCTTAGAAAAAACAGAAAAAATACAACTCTTGCCTGCAAAAGAATTTCCGCTGACGGATGAGGCAATCGATCATTTTCGTGAGGCTTGGCGGGCTGAGTTCACAGGCAATCCGCTCAATTGTCCCTTATACCAAGATATTACGGAAGGCATTGCGACACCTGGCATTGAGTATTTTCTCCCGTTATTTTTCAATGAATCGCAAACTTTTTTTGATTATCTCCCTGAAAATAGTTTGTTGATACAAATAGGCGACATTCATAAAAAAACAGAAGAATATTGGCATGAAATTCAATCACGCTACGAACAAAGACGCTATGATTTAACACGTCCTTTATTGGCACCGCAAAAAATCTTTATGCCGACAGCAGAAATGTTTCAGCGTCTTAAAACTTATTCTACCATCAAAATTCAGACCGATCTGTCAGTTAACGATTTGCAGCAATTTGATTTTGAAACTGTTGCGCCTATCACACTGAATGTGGATCATAAAGCTGCCCAACCTTTACAAGCATTGCAAAATTTTTTATTGAGCTACAAAGGTCGCATTTTATTTTGCGCAGAAACAACAGGACGTCGCGAAGTCTTGCTACAGCTTTTTCATTCTATCCAATTAACGCCGAAAATTTATGCCTCTTGGCCTGAGTTTTTAGCAGATGATGCAACCTATGGTATGACTGTTGCGCCTTTGGATGATGGATTATGTTTAACAGATCCCCCACTGACTTTAATTGCTGAAGCGCAATTATTTGGTAAACGCATCATGCAAAGGCGCAGACGCAAAGTCTCGCAACAAGACACCGATGCGATCATCAAAGATTTAACTGAACTTCAAATTGGTGCGCCTATCGTACATATTGATCACGGCATAGGACGCTATCTCGGATTGCAAACCTTAACCGTAGGCGAACAAATCGCTGAATTTTTATGTATTGAATATGCGGATCAAGCCAAATTATATGTGCCCGTTTCTTCACTACACTTGATTAGTCGTTATAGTGGCGCTGAAACTGAACAAGCACCTCTGCATCGTCTAGGCACCGAACAATGGCAAAAAGCAAAACGTAAAGCAGCAGAACAAGTACGTGATGTCGCCGCAGAATTATTAGACCTTTATGCAAAAAGAGCCGCAAGACCCGGTGTCGCTTGCACACTGAGTGATGGGCAATTTGCGACATTTGCTGCAGCTTTTCCTTTTGAAGAAACGCCTGACCAACAGCAAGCCATCGATCAAGTTGTAAACGATATGTTGTCTGATAAACCGATGGATAGATTAGTCTGTGGCGATGTAGGATTTGGTAAAACAGAAGTTGCGATGCGCGCTGCATTCTTGGCTGTACAAAATAATAAGCAAGTTGCTGTGCTCGTCCCTACAACTTTATTAGCAGAACAACACTACCAAAACTTTCAAGATCGATTTGCAGATTGGCCTATTCAAATAGCGTCACTCTCACGATTTAAAACGGCTAAAGAACAACACGCCACCATAGAAAAATTGCAAGAAGGCAAGGTTGATATTGTCATAGGCACGCATAAATTATTGCAAGATGACATTAAATTTAAAGCTTTAGGATTAATTGTTATTGATGAAGAGCACCGCTTTGGTGTGAGACAAAAAGAGCGGCTTAAATCTTTACGCACAGAAGTTGACATTCTAACGCTAACAGCCACACCTATCCCACGCACATTGAATATGGCTTTTGCTGGCATGCGGGATCTTTCTATCATTGCCACACCGCCCGCACGCCGCTTAGCCATTAAAACGTTTATTCACGAATACCAAGATACGGTGATACAAGAAGCAGTGTTGCGTGAGATTATGCGTGGCGGTCAAGTGTATTTCTTACATAATGATGTGGATACAATTGAAAAAACCGCGCGTGAAATAGAAAAATTAATCCCTGAAGCGCGCGTCAGTTACGCTCATGGACAAATGCGTGAGCGCGAATTAGAACAAGTCATGTCTGATTTTTATCACCGTCGTTTTAATTTATTACTCTGCACAACCATTATTGAAAGCGGTATTGATATTCCCTCTGCTAACACCATTATTATTAATCGCGCTGATAAATTGGGATTGGCGCAACTACATCAATTACGAGGACGTGTCGGACGCTCACATCATCAAGCTTATGCGTATCTTCTCACGCCGCCTTTCAAAAACCTGACCTCTGATGCAAAAAAACGTCTAGACGCTATCACATCTCTGGAAGAATTAGGCATAGGTTTTACTTTGGCAACGCATGATTTAGAAATTCGTGGTGCAGGTGAACTGTTAGGTGAAGATCAAAGTGGGAGCATGCAAGCGATTGGCTTCTCGCTGTATATGGATTTATTATCGCGCGCGGTAGACGCTTTAAAATCAGGTAAAGAACCAGAACTCGAAACGACGCTAGCACATGGCACAGAAATGGATTTACAAATCACGGCACTGATACCTGAGGCCTATTTATATGATGTGAATTTACGCTTACAATTTTATAAGCGCATCGCGAGCGCAAAAACTCAAGCTGAGTTAGATGACATTCAAGTTGAAATGATTGATCGCTTTGGCTTGCTCCCTCAACCCTTAAAGAATTTATTTGCTGTGAGTGAGTTGAGACAACTCGCAGAAAAATTTGGCATTACTAAACTCGAAGCGAATAACAAGGGTGGGAAAATTGAATTTATAGAAAAACCGCATGTTGATCCTTTGAAAATTATAAAACTCATACAGCGGCCTGATCAACGCTTTCGCTTAGAAGGCCCTACTCGCTTACGATTTACCTGGGATGAACATGAGTTGACGGATAGAATTAGCTTGGTTGAGAAAATATTGGCGGAGTTAAACTAATACTATGCAAAAGCCCTGGTTCGCACTCACAATTTTATTCCTACTCGGCATTGTCTGGGGCACGGGATATTCCATTGCGCGCTTTGCTATGACGCACGGTGTTAATCCATTAGGTTATAGTTTTTGGCAATCAATTGGCCCTGCTGTGTTAATAGGCTTGAGTGTTTTGATTCGGCAAAAAAAAATGGCGTTCAATTTTGCGCATTGTCGATATTATTTTGTTTGTGGTCTAACTGGGATTGCTTTGCCGAATACTATTATGTATTTTGCTGCGCCACATTTGCCTGCGGGATTATTAGCAGTGATTGTGAATACAGTTCCTATTATGGCTTATCTCATGGCACTCGTGGCGAAAGTTGAGTTTTTCTGCTGGCGGCGCTTTTTAGCTGTGTGTGTTGCATTATCAGGATTGTTGTTATTGTTAATGCCTACTGTTAATTACCCTACTGCAGAATCTGCACCATGGGTTTTATTTGCTTTATTAACGCCTCTTTGTTTTGCGTTTTGCGCAGTATACATCACGCGATTTAGACCTGAAGGCTCAGACTCATTTTCACTGGCCGCAGGTACACTGATTTCATCTAGCTTGATATTGGCGCCTATTGTTTTTGCGAGTCAAAATTTTTATGTTTTCAATTGGCCACTGATGTTGCCGGATTGGGTCATCTTGTTAGAAATTTTACTCTCTAGTTTAGGCTATGTGTTATTTTTTAAACTGATTAAAATTGCGGGGCCTGTTTATTACAGTTTTGTTGATAGCATTGTTGCGCTGACAGGATTGTTTTGGGGCTATCTTATCTTCAATGAACATTTGACTTTACGCACGGGCGCCGCTGTTTTCTTCATCTTGGCTGCCCTAATTATGATCAGCAAACGACAAAAATCCGTGATAACATACGACACGTCAACTTAATCGCGTGGGGAATACTATGTTGAAAAGATTTTTGCCGCGACAAGAAGGTTTTTTTACCTTATTCCAACAAACGGGAGACACTTTAGTTCTCGCCGCGACGCAATTTCATATCATGCTACTCGATTTAGACAATCAACAAAAATATGTAGATGCTATTGCTGCTTATGAAGAAGAAGCGGATAAAATCGCACATACTACTTTTGAATTATTGCATAAAACTTTTATTACACCGTTTGATCGTAATGATATTCATCAACTGACTAGCAAACTCGATGATATTCTTGATCTTATCAATCGCTGCGCGCAACGCTTTCCTTTTTATCATCTTACTGGAGTGCCTGCCGAATTAATTGAGCTTGCTGAACTGAGTGTGCACTGCACTAAATTGCTAAAAAAAGCGATTGCTCGCCTAAATACTCTCAAGCTTTCGGATGAAATATTAAAATTTTGTGATGACTTAAATCATTTGGAAAGCCAAGCGCATAAAGCCGTGATAGCCGGTGAAAAAGATTTATTCTTAAATGAGAATGATTTCAAACAGTTTTATAAATTAAAAGAAATTTATTCTCGCACAAAATTAGTAATCAATCAGTGCCAAGATGTGGCGAATATTATCAGAGGCATCGTACTCGAGTACTCATAATGACATTAGTCATTTTTACAATTGGTTTGGCATTAATCTTTGACTTCCTCAATGGATTTCATGACGCCGCCAATTCTATTGCGACTATTGTTTCAACCCGCGTTTTAAAACCTCATTGGGCAGTGCTGTGGGCCGCTTTTTTTAACTTTATTGCTTTTGCTTTTTTTGGTTTAAGTGTTGCAAGCACCATGGGTGTTGGACTCATTGATCCCTCTATCGTCACAGTACCCATGATTTTAGCTACGTTGATTGGTGCTATTTTTTGGAATATTTTTACTTGGTATTTTGGATTACCCTCTAGTTCATCACATGCTTTGATTGGTGGATTATTAGGTGCGGGAATAGCGAAAGCGGGCTTTGCACCACTCAAGATGGTAGGCATTACAAAAGTCTTGCTCGCGATTGTCATCTCTCCACTATTAGGCATGATCATTGGCTTATTGATGATGTTTATCACGGCACGCCTTTTCTTTTACACAACCCCACATAAAATAGATACTTGGTTTCGCAAATTACAATTTATATCAGCTGCTTTTATTAGTCTTGGTCATGGCGGTAATGATGCGCAAAAAACCATGGGTATTATTGCCGTAGTGTTATATACCTCGCATCTTTTAGGCGATAAATTCTATGTCCCTTTATGGGTTATCATTGCTTGTAATTTTGTGATTGCATTAGGCACTTTTTTTGGCGGCTGGCGTATTGTCAAAACCATGGGAATGAAAATCACCAAACTCAAACCTGTCAGCGGGTTTTGTGCGGAATCAGCAAGTGCTATCACCTTATTCTTAGCGACGGGCTTAGGCATACCGGTATCAACTACGCATATCATTACGGGTGCTATCACGGGCGTAGGCTCTTTAAACCGTATGAGCGCTGTACGCTGGGGTGTAGCGAGGAATATTGTTTGGGCATGGATTCTTACCATTCCAGCTGCTGGCGTTGTTTCTGCTGGGGTTTGGTATTTGATTCAATATCTCAATGTGTGATGCGGATAGGCTTTTCGTGATTACAGCCTCGCGCGCAACCCCTTAACCTTAGCATCAGAATCCATTTCAGATGATGACCCTTTTTGACTTTCCATGGCTCTTCTAAACTTAAGATGGTATTGAGTTAAACGTTTAAAGAATTTTTCAACTATTTCTTGAGAGTAAGAATGTATCTCAGCATCGATCTCCTTCAATATTTTATCAGTAGACCGATTCATTAATTTTTTGCAATATTTCTTTCATTTCGGCCTCTCCTCTCTAGCCTATTGCATTATTTTTTCTTATCTAACTCACGTAAATGCGCAAGCTTGTCTGCTAATTTTATTTCTAATCCACGCGGGACAGGATGATAATATTGACGAGGCGTGATTCCTTCGGGGAAATAATTTTCACCGGCTGCATACGCTTCGGGCTCATCATGAGCGTAACGGTAATGTTTACCATAGCCTAATTGCTTCATGAGCTTAGTCGGCCCATTACGCAAGTGTATAGGTACTTCAACAGATCCTAGCGTTTTAATATCACTCATCACTTGATTATAAGCAACATAGACCGCATTACTTTTTGCCGTACTGGCTAAATACACAATCGCTTGTGCAATCGCTAACTCACCTTCTGGACTGCCTAATCTTTCATACACTTCACACGCATTCAACGCTAATTGCAAAGCACGCGGATCGGCATTGCCTATATCTTCACTCGCTGCTCGCACCATACGTCGCGCAATATAAAGTGGATCACAACCACCATCTACCATGCGCGCAAACCAATACAGTGCAGCATCAGGCGCCGAGCCACGCACGGATTTGTGTAATGCAGAAATTTGATCATAAAACGCTTCGCCGCCTTTATCAAAACGGCGTAGACTTTCTTGCAACACTTCGGATAATAATTTTTCTGTGACAATGACTTTATCACCTTGCTGCTCTGCTAAATCTGCAATGACTTCTAATAAATTTAAGACTTGTCGCGCATCGCCATCTGAGGCATTGACTAAGATTTTTTGCAGTTCTAGCGGAAATTCTATGCTTAAATGACCTAAGCCTTTTTCTTTGTCGCTTAAGGCTCTGTGTATGATATTCAACAAATCTTCTTCGGTTAAACGCTTCAACACATAAACTCTTGCGCGCGAGAGTAACGCATTATTTAATTCAAACGAGGGATTTTCTGTCGTCGCACCAATCAATATTAACGTACCGTCTTCTACATATGGCAAAAAAGCATCTTGCTGAGATTTATTAAATCGATGCACTTCATCAACAAATAAAATCGTAGGTTGCTTGCTAGTCGCTCGCGCTGCTTTGGCTTCATCAACCACCGCACGAATATCTTTCACGCCAGAAAAAATGGCTGAGAGTTTTTCAAAACGCGCATGTGTTTTTTCTGCCATTAATCTCGCGAGTGTTGTTTTACCCGTGCCTGGCGGTCCCCACAGAATCATGGAGTGCAGCGCACCTTGCTCTATGGCTTTGCGTAAAGGTTTATCTTTGCCAAGCAGATGCGACTGCCCAATGAATTCATCTAGCGATGCAGGTCTTAACCGCGCGGCTAAAGGTTGGAATATTGTTTCACTCTCTGTATTTGTTTTTGGTTTCATCTATCACGTCAACCTTGGCGGGCGGTGTAAAAGTAAATAATGAAGACGATAAAGGTATGCCTGATTTGACATGCTGGAATCTTATCGTAGTGAGATGCCCTAAGTGATCTTCAATTTGCATTTCGTTTATTTGCTTTTGGATGAAGGATAACTTGATGGCTGTGAATAAATTGTCTTTGTCTTTTGGCTTTAAGAGAAAAATTTGTGCCCCCGCAATTTGCGATGGATTCGCGACTTGTTTGACAATAAAATCTTTGCTCAACGTTAAGTTTTTATCACTGAGTAATAACGCTGGCGTTTGACCTGCACTGCTAGAAAAATTTCGAACGGTCACTTGCTCCAGATCAGGATCATAAATCCATAAGCGTGAGCCATTCGCAATAATGAGTTGCGCGACGGGTTGCGTTGTTTCCCAGCGGAATTTTCCGGGACGTCGCAAAGCGAAATGACCGCGGGCTTGTTGCAGTGATTTTGCAGATTTATCTTGGATAGCTTGCGTGAAGTCGGCTTGCATGGTGGTGATGCCGAGTAATAAATTGCTTAAGGTGTCGCTGTCGGATTGGGCGTGGGCGATGGCGCTAATGGAAATGCCGAGCACAAGAAAAATAAATGAGAAAGCTGATTTTTTTAACATAAGACCTCTCTGTTTTGTCAAGTTACCGCCATTGCGAGCGTATGCGAAGCAATCCTAGGCTGGATTGCTTCGCTACGCTCGCAATGACGGTGATGGCGACTCGTAATGACGGCACTACTCTCCAATTGGCGGTGGCGCAAGCACTTCACGCGAACCACTATGATCCGCACTACTCACCACACCTGCTGCTTCCATATCTTCCATCATACGCGCTGCGCGATTATAACCAATCTTCAATCTGCGCTGAACCAATGAAATCGATGCGCGACGCGCTTCAGTAATCACTTTCACCGCTTGATCATACAGCGGATCGGACTCACCACTGGGTTCTCCATTCATCCCTGCAACCGCTTCCGGTCCACCTTCCGTGATTTCGTCTAAATAAGTTGGCTTCCCATAGGTTTGCCAAGCCGCCACCACACGATGCACTTCTTCATCGGCAACATACGCGCCATGTACGCGCACAGGCACACCGGTGCCAGGCGGCAAATAAAGCATGTCACCATTTCCTAATAACTGTTCCGCACCTTGTTGATCGAGAATCGTGCGCGAATCAATTCTTGAAGACACTTGAAAGGCAATACGCGTAGGAATATTCGCTTTAATTAAACCCGTGATAACATCAACAGAGGGACGTTGCGTTGCTAAAATTAAATGTATGCCCGCTGCGCGCGCTTTTTGCGCGATACGCGTAATGAGATCTTCTACTTTTTTCCCTACGACCATCATCATGTCTGCTAATTCATCTGCCACAACAACAATCATAGGCAAGGTTTCTAATAATGTTTCTTGACCGTTTTCACCTGTTAGCCAAGCAGGCGCAGGCAGTGGATTATTTTGTTTAATCGCGTCTAATACTTTTGTGTTATAGCCCGCTAAGTTTCTCACACCCAGTGATGACATTAATTTATAACGTCTATCCATCTCACCTACACACCAACGCAATGCATTCGCTGCATCTTTCATATCAGTGATAACAGGTGTTAATAAATGTGGAATGCCTTCGTATACTGACAATTCCAACATTTTAGGATCAATCAAAATTAAACGTAATTGCTCTGGGGTTGCCTTGAACAACAAACTGAGCAACATAGCATTAATACTAACGGATTTACCAGAACCTGTCGTACCCGCCGCTAATAAGTGCGGCATTTTCGCAAGATCGACTACAACAGGAAATCCTGAAATATCTTTGCCTAACGCTAAACTCACAGGAGAACGCGATTGCGCATAACGCTGCGATTCTAAAACATCACGCAAACAAACTGTTTCACAATGTTCATTGGGCAACTCTAATCCGATAACAGACTTACCTGGAATAACTTCAACAACACGCACACTGATGGCAGATAATGATCGCGCAATATCTTTTGCCAAGCCACTGATTTTGCTGACTTTGATGCCGGGCGCTAATTCTAATTCAAAACGTGTAATGACAGGCCCTGGATTCACTGCAACAACTTTTACCTCAACACCAAAATCCCTTAACCTCTGTTCTACTAAATGAGACAATTCTTCGAATGAAGTTCTTGTAAATGCTTTACCTTCTGAAGGCGGCACAGGATTCAATAAAGATAACGGTGGCAAAGAACCTGGCGTCATAACAACTGTAGATTCGATTTTAACGGGTGCCGATTTCTTTTTGATGGGTGTCAGTGGTAATTGAATTTCAGGCATCGCGGGTTGAATTTTCGGCGCATCTGATTTTTTAAATTTTGCTTCAATTTTTTCAAAAAAAGTGGGCTCTTCTAGTGCTTTCTCAACTTTCTCAACTTTTTCTGCTTTCTTAACAACTGGTTTTTCAGCAGACGGCGCTGCTTTCGCCGCACGTAGTGATTGCCATGCTTTCACTACACTTGCTTTGAAAACATCCATCAACCCCAACCAAGAAAATCCTGTGAATAAAGTGATACCACATAAAAAAATTGTAACGAGCAACATCGTGCTGCCAATCGGATTAAACGTGTGCGTCAAACTCGCGCCAATGATATCACCCAGAATGCCACCCGCCGTTGCAGGCAAATGAATTGAATGACGATGTCCTAATCCTACAGAAGCCAATCCACACGCACTGATAATAATTAAAATAAAGCCCAAGGTTTTTAAAACAAAATCACTGACTTTGATTTCCAGTTCATCGTCATGTGATTTGATTCCTATCCAAGCAGCAAACACAACCATAGGCGGGAAGAGATAAGCGATATAACCTAATAATGATAAAAACACATCCGCGAGAAATGCGCCGACTCGACCGCCCCAATTGGAAATATTTTTGACGCCAGTCCCTAACCAACCCGGGTCTGTATTATGAAATGTCATAAATGACACTAATAAAAAAAGCGATGTCGCCACAGCGATTATCAATAAGCCTTCACGAATACGATGTGCCATCTGGATAGCTAACGGTCTGCGGCTGGGTTTATTTTGCGTTGCTTGCTTCAAAGGTGAACTCCATTCTTATCATTTTCTGACATGTCTTTACGACTGTTTCTATTTTGCGTACTATACCATTCTTAATTTCACATGCACACGAAAACAGGCACCTTATATGTCAAATCCACAGCACCATCGTCTTATCATTCTCGGCTCCGGCCCTGCCGGCTATACCGCAGCCGTCTACGCGGCCCGCGCGAATTTAAAACCTGTTTTAATCACAGGCATGGAACCAGGCGGTCAATTAACCACGACAACCGATGTGGATAACTGGCCTGGCGATGTCGAAGGTCTGCAAGGTCCCGCTCTCATGGAACGCATGAAGAACCATGCTGAACGCTTTAATACTCAAGTTATTTTTGATCACATCAAATCAGTCAACTTAAAACAAAGACCATTTATTTTGCAGGGTGAATCAACTTATTCTTGCGATGCTTTAATCATCGCAACAGGCGCCAGCGCGCAATATTTAGGAATGGATTCTGAGAAAGCTTTTATGGGCAAAGGCGTATCCGCTTGTGCAACTTGTGATGGATTTTTTTATCGCAACCAAAAAGTTGTGGTCGTAGGCGGCGGCAATACTGCCGTTGAAGAAGCCTTATATTTAGCCAATATCGCGGCTCATGTGACGGTCATACATCGTCGCGATGCTTTCCGTGCAGAAAAAATTCTCTCAGAAAAACTGATCAATAAAGCTCAACCTGGCGGCAATATCCATATTGAATGGAACAGCGTCACCGATGAAATTCTAGGTGATAATACTGGAGTCACTGGCATACGGGTTAAAAATGTCAAAACAGGTGAGGCAAAAACAATTGCAACCAACGGTGTTTTTATTGCAATAGGTCACAAACCTAATACCGATATTTTTGCAGGCCAACTTGAAATGGGCGCAAATGGTTACATCAAAATTAAAGATGGCTCTGAAGGCAATGCCACGTCAACAAGCATACCGGGTGTCTTTGCTGCGGGTGACGTTGCGGATCATGTTTACCGCCAAGCCATCACTTCAGCGGGTTCTGGATGCATGGCCGCACTCGATGCAGACAAGTATTTAGATAGTTTACATGACGCGAAGATGAACACTGTTGGTGCTATCTAACTAAATCCTTTGCTTATTTGCCTGATTTCAGGCATTATTTTTAAGCAAAATAGAACCCAAGGCAAAAATCACATGGCAAAAGAAGATCAAATTGAAATGGAAGGAACGGTTATAGATACCCTTCCCAACACAATGTTTCGCGTACAGCTAGAAAGTGGACTCGTTGTAATCGCTCATATTTCAGGAAAAATGCGTAAAAATTATATTCGCATCCTCAAAGGTGACAAAGTCACCGTACAGTTAACGCCTTATGATTTAACCAAAGGACGTATTACCTTCCGCAGCCGCGATGGCAAATCTGGACCTGCGAGCAGTGAGACTAAGCCTACAGAAAGCGAATAATTCTATTTTTTGCACAAATACCACCTAGCATACTCAATACTTGATCAAATTTGATCCTGTGGAATCCCCACAAACTTTTCAGTAACACATGAATTAAAAAGGATTTGTCATGCCAGCGTGCTTTCAGCTGGCATCCATCTTTCCATTACACAGGCAACGCCGGAGCACACAAAGGGCTGCATGCCAGCTAAAAGCACGCTGGCATGACAAAGCTATAGAATTTTATGCTTACAAAATTTTGTGCCATCCCCGCAAACTTAATCTTCCCTTAAGCTTTCCTGGTTACCATTGCCAAAAATTAATTCCATGTTAACGACAAAAAACGAGGCCAACCATGTCAAGCTCATCTCGCGATTTTAGCTCTGCTCTGCCATCGATTGAAGATGTACAAAATCAACTAAAAGAATTAGAACAAGAAAGAACACGACTAGAGAGCGAGATCAGCACACTGCAAAATCAAGTGAACCAACAACAGCCCAGCGAAATGGAACCCTTAAAAAAAGATATACTCGAAGCTACCCAAGTAGTTACTCATCTAGAACAAAAAAAAGAGGCTTCAATTTCTGAACTCGTACAAAGTCTGCCTAGAATAGAAGAAATTTCTCAATCACTCAAAAACACCTCTGACATCACCAGTCCGGTGCTTTTAGTGAGTTACACGAATATATTGATGATGCAGAAAGAAAAAAAAGAAAAACTCAGTCAAACACTCACACAATTAACTGAAGCAAAAACAAACGTTCAAAAGCTTAATGAAAAATTATCTAAGTTGGCAGAAAATTTCCAATCAGAGAAAAGGTTAGCCGAAGAGAAACAAGGATACCTCAGAAAATCTCTAGACACTAATAAAAGAAAGTCGCAAGGATTCACCTCTCGCATAGCTCAACTTGCAGAAGGTATACAAAGCGAAATAGAACAATTGATTTCTCACCGTGGTGAACCAAGGGTCGCTCCTCACGAAAGCAAAACTACCGAGCAAAAATTATCAGTGGATAATGAACTCGAGAGAAGACAGCCCAAAAGACCTAGAGAACAAGAGCAACCCGCTCCTCTAACCTTGCCAATATCAATGCCTACTTCCGTACCTAGACCTACATTGACATCCGCACTTGCATCTGTCACTGCACCTACATCTGTATCTGCGCCTGCATCAACATCTGCTCTTGCATCTTCAGTCAATAAGGCAAAACGTCCCCGATTGAGTCAACCTAAAAACCCAGTGTTCGTCTTAAACACCTGCATTCAGCGTATCAAAGCTTTTATTACCGATCATGATTTCACCAAAGCAAATGATAGCATTGCTAATTTAAAGATTGAAATAGATAAAATGCCTGAAATGTGTCTTGCTGATCATAACACTTCACGCATTCGAGATAGGCTTACCGACATTGAAACTCAGCTACAAGGTCATAATCAACTGCAATTAGCTCAACAAGTTAAAGGCATAAAAACTAGTCTCATGCGCTCTCAGTCTAAACAACAAACGCCTAGCGATAATGTCGTGATGCACATACCCACTTCTAGTTCTAGTTCTAGCTCTAGCTCTAGCTCTAGTTCTAGCTTTATTGCCAAGGCAACCACCGCAACAAAGCCTAACAGCCCAAATGAAGATAAAAAAATAACATCCCTTAACCACAGGCAACGTATTAATGGCAGACTCAATTCGCTGCACGAGCAAATTTCAGCCTGTTATCCTAGAGTAAAAAATGATTTTCTTGAGCGCTTTGCAAAATTAATAAGCGGCGTTACGGCGTTAATTGAAGAGAGTGCATATCTGAAAAGAATCGCATTAGATGAAGAGCATTCTTCTAAGCTAGATTATTATTATAATAGATGTATAGAACTTTATAACTGTAGCCGCGAATGGTCTAGCGTCACTAGCAATAGCGACCAGCTAAAACAATTATGTATTAAATTAACCCAGGAATTAAATAAAATTCTGAAAGATACAGCACGAGCAAAACGCCCAAGCAATGCCACTCTTATTAAACAAGTGCAAGTGGATTTATTACTGATAAAACTCCAGCCTCAAGACTACTCTAACATGCTAAAACAGCTAAGAGAGCAGCAAAAAATGCTTAGTACGATTAATTCAACTGATAAACAATTACCATTAATCGTTGCAATGGAACAATATAATCATGCACTTGATATTATAGAAAATACTGAAAACCATAACAAAATTAATCTAGAAGTCGCTCAGCTGCTTCTTGAAGATTCTAAAGCAACCTATTGGCGCCACGGTACTG
Source organism: Myxococcales bacterium (assembly GCA_903970525.1). GTDB lineage: Bacteria > Pseudomonadota > Gammaproteobacteria > DSM-16500 > DSM-16500 > UBA5158. The sequence goes on from CAJCIZ010000148.1 coordinate 16,148, forward strand.
AAAATGACAAAAAAGAGATCATTGAAAAAATAACTACCGTCAACCGATTGAAGAGCGCTTTACCATCCACCTCAAGCGCTTCACCACAACCCTACCTATCACATGGCAGTGCTCCGATACAAAACATAAACACACCATCGAACTTTCATAGACCCGCATCAACCGTCCCTGGCGCAACACAAGCAACAGGTACAATAAGAATCATAGACACACAAAAAACAACTGTATCACCGTCAGTCCCAAACAGAATAGGTTGAAACCATGCAATCAAGCACCCATAGATCTACTAGCTCTTTAGTCACTAACGTTGAAGAAAACAATAAAAAAATTGAAGCCCACTTAAATGAAGCAGAGAGGCTTCAACAACAAAATAAAGCGCTAATACTAGCAGCCTATGAACGTGAGATAGAAGAAATAAAAAAATTGCTGATTGAAGCAGGTGTAGATCTTTCAGCTGCGAACAATCCAACAACTGATAATGGAACACCTGCCTCTTCTCATATCTCTACCATTCAGTTCAAAGGCATTCGTGACCTTAATACAGAAATAAGATTGCCTGCTATGAATCACTCTATTCAACCGTCTAGCACTCCAAATCCTGAACCCACTCACTCTTCTAATAGCATTTTGCCATTACCTCCTCTTGTTAGTCCATATACAAATCCACAGAGTAGCCCACTGAACCACCATTACAGACCAATGATGAGCCCGCCGCCCAGTCAATTCAATATGCAGCAACCCAGAACAGCCTTTCCCACCGGGGCGCCCTACGCAAGCTCACCCTCAGTGGGAAGTAATCCATTTTTCCCCATGCAAACAAATAGGAGCTTATCTCATCCAACGATACAGGCACCCAATCAACCACAATCTTTTCTTTTCAGTATCCCACCCCATCTCTCTCATACATTCAATGACAGAAGAGCTGCAATGAATATGCCTACGCAATTCGGAGCACCACTCGATCCATTACTGCAACAACCCACCACCGCGATGGGAACAAGAATGGGCGGAAACGGACACACGGGTTAGAAGTCGATGAAAGTTGCTGAATATTGCCTATTCTATTAAAAACAGTTTAAACTGAATGGGTCAAGCAACTAAAAGGAGTCATCTATCATGAAGATACGTTATATCACGGCAACTGTTATTGCTTTAGCGCTTAGCTCAACTTCATTTGCAGCGCCCAGCACAGATAGCTTACAAACTGAAATTACACAACTACAGAGCATGATCAATACATCACAAAAGCAAACCACAGCCCAATTAGATTCACTACAAAAACAAATCAACAATAGTTCTGCGGCACAAATCACCGCCCTGCAAAAACAAGTTAAGCAAGTTCAAGATGAAAGTGCAAAAAATGTTGCAACTGTGCAAGATCAAATAAAGAAGTTAAATCAGACTTTGCAAGATGAAGTTAAAAAGCTACAGGCAGAAATACAGGAATTAACAAATAAAGTGCATTAATCATCTAGACTAAAGTGGCTTGGCCCAAATGTCACTTCTCGCGCACGCTCTGTCATTCCCGCCTACGCGGGGATGACAGCATGTCATGATTTTTTATAGGTATTATAGAACTGCTCCAACTTATTAAATGTTTTTTGAAGATTGCGATAGAGTATTAATGGTTCCATGCGATTAGACCTTACGATAGATGTTAAGAGAATTCATCCCCCAACTCATCAATTCTACGCCTTGATAAATGGGCTCAAATAACTCATGTTGAATTTTTTTAGTGGTTAGAATCACTCGACTGCCAGACGTCAAGCTCAGCAGTTTTTCCAGCAATTTTTCCCACGTATGATAATTTAAACAGGTTGCGTTGATAAAAACAATATGGCATTTCTTCAAATCAATTTTAAGAAAATCTTCTTGAATAAATTGAATACTCTTTAATCTCTTTAAATATTCTCCCGCAAAATCTGCGTACTGCGCTTGAATAATAACTTGTGCTTTTTTAATTTGTTCATTTGCCAACTCACACAAACCAGGCAAGTATTCCACGCCTAGCGTTTCCGCAAAATCAAAATTTAAGGCAGCAGTGAAAACAGCTTTTCCTGCACCTGATCCTAAATCACAAAATATTTCGCCCGACTGAGGTTGGACCCTATCTAAAATCGTAATGAAAGATAGAAAATCCACTTCACCATAAATGAAATTATCTTCTTCTATCCTCAAGCGTTTTCTTTCTTTACGCGACACTTGATCTGTTCTGACGTCTTGATAAAGCAGCATCAGCAAAGTAATGGTTTTTAAGCAGCGCTCTTTATTAGGATGACTGCCTAACAGCGCATAGAGCTTCTTTTTTTCATCATACGGTTTAATACGATAACGCCATAACCATGGCGTCCAAATGATGATATTAATTAAAATAAAAACATAAAAATAATTCATGCAGCTATCCCATGAGGCCGTCATTGCGAGCGAGAGCGAAGCAATCCAGGCTTTCATGTTCTTATAGAAGGGCATTAATGCCTGGATTGCTTCGCTCTCGCTCGCAATGACAGTTGCATATCCTGTGCAGAGCCATTCTTGCCACTCTTTTCAATCCTCTCTTTTTGCAAAAAGAGAGGAAGGCAAGAGTTCAAGCTCGTACTAGTTAAGCACTCTACGTACGCCCCACAAATCATTTAAATAAAAGCAGGTAGTTAATTTTCGATAATCATAACCTTGATAATGGCTATCCGCTATAACCCAATCCCCTGTTTGTGGTTGCCAAATACTAGGATCGGCACAAGGTGAATCATCAGGCGCGATCAGAGATGGGTTAATATTATTTGGCCCTGTCCCAACTTGTTTCCCTATCCACATAATCACGTGTGTCACGATGGATGAACTACCATCTGGATTAGGTTGTGAGTCAGGTGCACCACCACCGCCTGCAATATAAAGCAAATCGCCAGGTTGCAACACTTGAGCGACTTGGGCAACAGTTATATTTTTGGTGAATTTACCGGTGCTATCTATCCCAGAAAGATATCCGCCATGACCTGTACACATCGATGGAGAAGATGGCGTAGGATCTGTTGTACCGTCCGCACAAACTAGAAGCCCTGCTTCGCTGGGATTATTCAAGACTTGCGTAGGATCAGCTGGCACTTGTTGATTAGGCGTTAAGTTATCTTGATTTTGTCCTGTCTTATTATACTGACCGGCTTGGTTGCTCGTCTTACTATCAAATGGAATTCCCAAGGTAGGATTTGTACCCAGTGCAAAGCCATAAATGAATGAGGTCGTATTACTGCAATCCATGCCATACCACATTTGATTGTTGTTCACCCAACCATTTGCCGTTTGATAACCTTGGCCATTGTAATTCCAACGCGCTTCTTGGCCGTAATAAACAGAGCCCGGCATGAGGTCGACAGCAGGATTACAATATCCACCACTGGTTCCACCTGCATTACGTTGATTAAGCGGTGTTGCATAATCTGGATTGTAGTGATGACAATAATTTAATTTTTGCGAAACCCAGAAATCAGCGGCTGCAATCACACGCGCACGCTCCCAAGCAACGCCTCCTGTTGTCGGACAATTTGTTAAATTAGGATTGTAAGGACTTAATTGTGGGACATTTCGAACTGGCCCCCAGCCACTATCAAAAGCACTGCCCGAATCAAAATTTTGCAACAATTCATAATTAAAATTCGCATAATTTGAATTACAGTCTTGAGGAATAGCATTTTGCTGCACAGAGAGATGGAGTTGATCCATCGAATACGGTTGACTGCAATAAATAGGATTGCTTTGTGAATAACAAACGATTGGGCCTTTTGATATTCCTTGAGTGAGTTGATTGGTATTCAAATCAACTTTCAATAAACAACTTGCACCAGGCGCTAAGCTAAACGGATTCGTACAGTATTGAGCAAATTGCGAAACGGGTCCCACATCAGGCGTCACACCTGCCGGCATTTGTGCTAATCCCAAATTTGTGAAATTTTGGTGGGTGTTATTTGTGATTTGATAAACCGCACTTCCTGTTTGAGTTGCAAGCAATGTAACTTGACCTGCTATCAAGGGTGTCACGAGAAAATCAGATTGAGCTGCAAAACAATGTAGACTATACGCGGCACACAAGCTGCCTAAAATCAGTTTCTTCATTTGTTATCCTTAACAATAAGTTGATAGTGACCTTACGATCGCACAGTATGCCAGTATTTTTATATGACATCTATTTCTGGAGAGGAATTGCGAGGCGAGCGAACACGAATTTGACCAAGTTGATCAAGAATGGTTGTTTAACAGTCAGCTGATCATGACTCCTTGCGACTACCCAGCACAGGTGAAGTCGTATGAGAGGCTTTCTTATCAAAAGTGGTAATTTTTGCTTTTGGGTCTGTTTGCAATGGTATTAAGTATTTTTCAGAATGGTGTGTGTAATAAGCTTCTAAGCTTTTTTGACTGCTTTTCATAGCAATGATATCAGAGAGCCCTACCTTTACACCAAGAATCACATTATAAAACTCTATCAATTTATCTGTCATAGAACTATCATCTTTCCAAGTATTTTCCTTTGGAAACTTTTCAAGTAACTCACTTAAATTTCCGCCATCCTTCTTGAGATACTTCTGGAGATACACAACCATATCATAAACATGGTCTGGAATTCGATAGTCTTTATCTTGATATTTTGTTGTTTTACCTTTCCCTCTGTTAACCGTTTGATAATGCTTTATCCTCTTCACCCAAAATGGGAGATGATCCAAGAGCAAGCATTTAATTTTTTGATAAATGTCATCGTGTACAGCTTTCAACTCAGGACTATACTCACCTTTCGAATCAGAACCAGCAGCAACAGTTGGTACAGGATGAAAATGTGGGGAAGAAGGACGACGCGCAGGCAACTGCTGAGGTGAAAACTGCGGTGAATGCTTAGGCGAGTGCTCAGATGGGCTAGCTGAACCATCTGATGGTGGTGATTCTCTTCCTGATGTAGACCCGCGTAGTTTCTTTTTATTTAAGCTCTCTTCATAATCTGATTGAAAAGCCTGCAGCTGTACCAACGCCTCTTTAACCTTTTCAGGATCACTCATATTTATTTCTAATTTTTCTAAAATCGTCATAAACCTAATATTTTTTTTCGTGCGAACTACGTCACTCATTTTCTGTGTAAGACTGGCTGATGTAGATCGATGTTTAGGCTGGCCATCTTCTTTCTTTTCATCTTCCCCTTCATGAATCGTTTTTAATAAGCTTGTTAACTTCATCTCAGGTGTTTGATTCGCAGAAGGAATCAGTTTTTGCAGATGTTGTATGATATGTGCCACACGCTCTGGCACTTTATGGTCTATTTTATCAATGGTTACCGTTACACCCCCTACGTGTTTTATCTTGAGTCCTCTCTTTTCCCAAAAGTATGCGCCTCCCACTGTCATTTTCTCTATTAGCTGATAAATAGCGGCAAAGAGACTTTGTTTATGTTGCATGAGCGCTTCATTCACTTGCGCTAATTGTATTCTGCGCATTCGCAAGTCACTGATTTTTTCATCCATGCTCTGACGTGTCGCATTGATTTCACCTAAGGTGATATTAATGGCATTCTCAGGTGAACTTGTCGTCAAAGTACGCATTGATTTCTGAATTTCATCTAAGGCTAGATTCAATGCCTTAATTTCTTGGCGAATACCATCCGAAAATTGCGCTAATGATGTTGTTAAAGGCAACGCCAGATCTTTATCATCTTTATAATGCAGATATTCCTGACTGGCCAGACTTAATTGTTGTTCGACTTGCTCAATCTCTTTCTGCAATGCCGAGATAAACTTTTTTATATTTTCCTGGCTAGCTTGCAGGTTTTGCATGATATCTCGCTCTTTCTCTATCATGTCATCAATTGCTTTTATTTTTTTCTGGCAGGCTTCAAACTTAGTTTGAAATGGTTTTGCTTTTATCACTTCTTTTAAGAGAATCCTTCTCTCACTCGCCACTCTTTCAGCATAACTTTCTTGGAAAACTTGACCGAGAGCAAGCCCATTCACAACAAGAACATCTTTTTCTATATCTTTGCCGTTTTCTTTTACTTTTTCTTTCCCTAAAATAAAAATATTACTTTTATCAACTTTAACTTTTTTATCTCGTTTTTCCTCAGCTAAAAATTTACTCCTCAGCAATTTAACAAATGGATCATTTTTTTCAAATGTCTCAAATATCATATTAATTTTTTCAAGCAAGTGATTGCGGCTTTGATTAGATAAATTTCGTTGTACTATTTCATCAGTTGATCCTTGACCATCAACAACCGGAACAATCGCATATTTTTCCGCTAACCTTTCAATTGCTGCATTCCGCGCATCGCCAGTCAAACCCTTAAGCGCGTGCTTCGCAAATTCTTCAATGGCTTCATTTAATATCATAGCAAGATTTGTGGCAAACATACTTGAATCACTATGCAAATGCGTTTGATATTCTTGATAATATCTAGAGACTTTCTCACCAAATACGCTAATAATTTTATTAATTTCATCTTTCTTTTTTTGCACTTCAGACCGTAAAGCTTGTGATGATTCAATAACTTCTTTGACCAAAGCCGCTTGCGTAGAATTCTCCTGAATGCGTTTATATAAGGCCACTTCTAGGTTTTTTTCTAAGTCTTTTAATTTAGCTAAGACTTTGTTTAATTCATCTAATTGCGTTTGAATTGTGTTATCGCATTCTTTAATCTCATGATTCAATTCTTTTTCATCATCTACATTATTCAACAATGAAAAATGTGCGTTAGCTCTTTCTGTTTCACTTATCGCATAGTGTAACTCACGCGCTTCATTTTGATCTTTAATAACGTTCCCCATCCTATCTAGCAAACTATTTGATTGCTCGAGCACTTGTAACATCTTGTGCTCTATTTTATCAAAAAGACTGGTATTCCAGCCTGAAATAGTGGACAGGTGATAGAGCGAAGAAAGAGGCGTTTTTTCTTCCAGCGGATCAGAAGATTCAAATGTTGCGGAATGAACGCCTTTTTTATCCCGGGTCGCTATAGCATAAAGACAACCCTTGTTATGAATCAGCGCCCGATTGCTGACCACCGTTCTCTCTATATGAGGCACACCTTCACTTGTTTCCGCATACCAAACTGAATAGTTTGGCCCATTCTGCATTATGCGAGTCAAGTACAAAGAACGATACAAACCATCTCCCGAAAAATTATCTACATTTCGTGCAGCGATCTGCACAGCAATAGCGAGAATTTTTTTGCGCTCTTCTTCTGGTAGCCCACTTAACTCTTTATCCCATTGTGGATCGACACATATCATCACTGTTGAATTGATAAAGACAATTTTTCGGCTTAATAAATATGAAATAACTAACTCCCTGCCTTCTGCTGAATTGCCCGCAAGAGAGGAAGGTCTTATCGATGCCGCTGTACCTTGTCTCGCAGAGATCTCCCATATGACCGCTGGCGTCACACGAGATAACACTTCAGCAACATTATTAACTTGATATTGCTGCCATTTTTTATTGTTGATCACTTCATTAAAGATTGCCTGCGCCTGCCCTTTCACGTTTGAAGTTTTGATTTTTTGTAAAATTTCATCAATCACAGCGAAGAGCAATGCATTTTCTGCGTCGATTTCAACTTGGATTTTCAATGCTTCCTGATAAAGCTTAGCTTCACGATGCTCTTCCAAAACTTGTTTTGTTGAGGTTTTAAGTAATTTTTCTTTTATATTTTCAACGCGCGGAGTCGCTTTGACAATTGTTTGCAGTGGGTTTTTACCCACAAAATTGAGAGGCTCTCCATTTTGGTTGTATTCAATACTTTCTCCGAAAGCATAATACGTGTAAAGACCCGAATTGGGCGATAAATCAGATAGAGAGCGTGATGAACTACTCATACCGAGTTCCTCCCTGTTTCTTGCAGAGCTATGATATAAGTATAGTAAAAAATTGATTACAATTTTGGGGAAGTGTGTAGTGTAAGCTATTGATTCATTTGTCATCCCCGCGCAGGCGGGGATCCATGCCTACTCTGGCACTCGTATTGTTGAGAGGTGCGGAACAATGGATCCCCGCCTGCGCGGGGATGACAGCTATAGGCGCTCGAATGAGAGCAGGTTTTCAATTCGGAATATTTTGTTGCTCATGCTCTTCAATTGTAAACTTCAGCTTGTCATCATCCACAGACACTGTGACATGTCCGCCATTGCTTAATTTACCGAAGAGTAATTCTTCTGCAAGAGGACGCTTAATTTGTTCTTGTATCAAGCGCGCCATCGGTCTTGCACCCATCTTGGGATCATAACCTTTTCGTGCCATCCAAGCGCGCGCGTCATCATCGACTTCTAATATGACATGCTTAGCTTCAAGTTGGACTTCTAATTCCATCAAGAACTTGGTGACAACATGCAATACCGTCTTATGATCCAGCGCTTTAAATTGAATGATTGTATCTAAACGATTGCGAAACTCGGGTGAAAAGATACGATTCACAGCAGTGAGGACATCTGTCGTGCCATCTTGTTGCGTAAATCCTATGGCCGTTTTATCCATCACATCTGCGCCAGCATTCGATGTCATAATCAAAATCGTATGACGAAAATCTGTTTTGCGGCCGTTCGTATCGGTCAACGTACCATGATCCATGATTTGTAATAATAAGTTATAAACATCCGGATGCGCTTTTTCTATTTCATCTAATAAGACAACGGAATGCGGATGTTTATTCACAGCTTCTGTTAACAAACCACCCTCGTCATAGCCTACATATCCTGGAGGCGCACCTATCAATCGGGAAACCGTGTGGCGCTCCATGTATTCAGACATATCAAAGCGTATGAGTTCTACGCCTAATGATTTGGCTAATTGTCTTGTCACTTCCGTTTTACCAACCCCTGTAGGCCCAATAAATAAGAATGAACCGATAGGTTTTGTAATTTCACGCAGCCCTGATCGTGCTAATCTGACTGCAGAACCTAACGTTTCAATCGCATCATCTTGGCCAAAGATCAGCATCTTCAGATCACGCGTTAAATTCTTCAATGCTTCTCTGTCGGACGTAGACACATTTCGTTCGGGGATACGCGCAACTTTTGCGACAACTTTTTCAATATCGATAGTCTCAATCACTTTTTTACGTGAAGCTTCAGGCAATAAATATTGATACGCCCCCACTTCGTCGACTAAGTCTATGGCTTTATCTGGCAAGCGTCTGTCAGAAATATAGCGTGCAGATAATTTTGCAGCCGCTTCTAAGGCTTCATCGGTATACTTCACACCATGATGAATCTCAAAACGACTACGTAAGCCTTTTAATATTTCATAGGTTTGTTCAATCGTCGGTTCTTTGATATCAATTTTTTGAAAACGTCGCGCGAGTGCGTGATCTTTTTCAAAGACACCACGATATTCTTTGTACGTTGTTGAACCTATGCAAGTCAAATCACCTGAAGCGAGCAAAGGTTTAATTAAGTTAGAGACATCCATTAAGCCGCCGGACGCAGCACCTGCACCAATGATAGTATGAATTTCATCAATAAAAAGTATCGCGCCTTTTTGTTCTTTTAATTGATGTAGAACTGCTTTTAAGCGTTTTTCAAAATCACCGCGATATTTTGTGCCCGCTAATAAGCTACCTAAATCGAGAGAATAAATGACGCTCTCTGCTAAGATACTCGGCACTTTTTCTTCAACAATCATGCGTGCTAAGCCTTCTGCAATTGCTGTTTTTCCAACGCCTGCTTCACCGACTAACAATGGGTTGTTTTTACGACGGCGGCATAAGACTTGGATAGTGCGTTCGATTTCATCTTCGCGGCCAATTAAAGGATCTATCATGCCTAATTTGGCACGTGCATTTAAGTTCATGGTAAATTGATCTAGCGGACTTGCACCGGCATCTTCTTGCATGCCGTCACTTTCTTCCATGTAATGACCCATTTGCTCACCACCTTCGCCACCGCGTGAGGCTAATCTGGGTTTAGTCGTACCATGTGAAATATAATTGATGACATCTAAGCGACTGACATTTTCTTGTCGAATCAGATAGACGCTTTGACTTTCTTGTTCGCTGAAAATAGCCGCTAAGACATTAGCACCTGTGACTTCTGTTTTCCCAGAGGATTGCACATGAAATACGGCACGTTGCAAAACACGTTGGAAACCCAGAGTAGGTTGCGTATCTCTATCATGCACATGCGTAGGAATAACAGGGGTTGTTCTATCAACAAACTCGACGAGATTATTACGGAGACGATGTATGTTTGCCCCACACGCTTTCAACACTTCTAGCGCGGTAGAATTTTCTAGGAGGGCAATTAACAGATGTTCAACAGTCACGAACTCATGACGCTTAGCTCGTGCTTCTTTGAAGGCCAAGTTCAATGTGTACTCAAGCTCCTTGTCCAGCATGGCACACCTCCTAGCGCATTGTTAACTTACGTGGCCTCTAAACTACATAACAGAGGATGTTCGTGCTTCCGAGCGTACTCCATTACTAATTCTATTTTTGTTTCTGCTACATCTCTTGTAAATACACCACACGCCGCCTTCCCTGTCATATGTACTTCATACATCACGTTGGTTGCGCGGGCCGTATCCATATGAAAAAACAAACACAACACGCTCACAACAAATTCCATCGGTGTAAAATCATCATTATGCATGAGGACTTGGTACATAGAAGGTTGTTTTAATTCTGGTTTTGCTTCTTGTACCCAAAATTCTTTTCTTGTTTCTACCGTTACGGTTTCCATAGTCTCTTACCTTACTTATAGTCGATACAGACGAAATTTTCCTTAACATTTAAAAAATATCTCTATTTTCCCGTAAAATATGAAAATGAAGCTATAATTATAAATGTATCGGTCCCTGAATCTGCGCAACATTTTATCATAACGTTCAAAAAATGATAGTGCCAGACGAAAATTCTCCCTATTTCCTATCAAGAGCTTACATTTAATTCGCTTTCTACAACTGCGTAATAATTGCGTCTCCAAAACCAGAACAGCTTAAAAGTTGCGCATCTGGCATTAATCTTGCGAAATCATAGGTAACGGTTTTCGCTGCAATCGCCCCTTCTACACCATGGATAATGAGATCAGCGGCCTCATGCCAACCCATATATTCAAGCATCATCACAGCGCTCAGCAGCAGGGATGATGGGTTCATCGTATTGGTATTGGCAAAGCGCGGGGCCGTGCCATGGGTAGCCTCAAACACCGCATGGCCGGTAATATA
>CAJCIZ010000149.1 GCA_903970525.1 Myxococcales bacterium
CGAATCGGAATATTTTGTAAATTGGGATCAGATGAAGATAAACGCCCCGTCGCTGCGACAGTTTGATTATAAGAAGTGTGAACCCGTTTTGTGGTTTCATTTATTTGTTCGGGTAAACGTTTAGTATAAGTTGAAATTAATTTGCTTAATCCGCGATATTCAATAATCAATTTCGGTAATGGATAATCCAATGCCAATTCTTGCAACACAGGTTCTGCAGTAGAAGGTTGACCGGTCGGTGTTTTTTGCAAAACGGGTAACTGTAATTTGTTAAATAAAATTTCTTGTAATTGTTTCGGTGAACTCAGGTTGAATGAAGAACCTGCTTGCGCAAAAGCTTGGTCTTCAAGTGTTTGTAAGCGTTTTTCTAATTCATGAGATTGTTTTTGTAATTTAACAGCATCGATTAAAACCCCGGTTCTTTCCATGCGTGCTAAAACAGGAACTAAAGGTAATTCTATCGTTTCATAAATATTTTTTAAACCGGGTTTTTCTGAGAGTTTTGGCCAAAGCGCTTGGTGTAATTGCCAAGTGACATCTGCATCTTCTGCTGCATAAGTCGCGGCTTGTTCAATGGGTACTTGATTGAATGTGATTTGTTTTGCGCCTTTTCCTGCGACATCTTCAAAATGAATCGTGCGCCAGCTTAAATATTTTAAGGCGAGAGAATCCATATCATGATTGTTACTCGCACTTTCTAAAATATAGGATTCCAGCATGGTGTCTTGCGCGATGCCTTGTAACGCAATGCCGTGATTGGCTAACACTTCCATATCATATTTAATGTTATGGCCTATTTTTTTAAGTTCAGGATTTTCTAGTAACGGTTTTAAAGCGTTTAAAACAGTGTCGCGAGACAGTTGTTGTGGCGCACCTAAATAATCGTGTCCAAATGGGATATAAGCGGCTTCGCCTGCGCGCACAGCGAATGAGACACCCACGATGACTGCTTCCATATAATTTAAACTGGTTGTCTCTGTGTCGAAAGCAAATAACTTAGTTTCAAGCAGTTTGTTGATCCAAATCATTAAGTCTTTTTCTGTTAAAATCGTTTCATAACCATCGTATTTTTTTTCTTGTGTTTGTGTAGGCGCTTTTTCTAATAATTCAGCTAACCAAGATTTGAATTCTAAGTCTTGATATAATTTAATTAGCGCTTCTTTGTCAGGTGTTTTCCGTTGTAACTCTGTGGCTTTAAGATGCAAAGGCACATCAAGTTTGATAGTCGCTAATTGTTTGGCGAGTGGTAATTGTTGTAGTGAAGCCCGTAAATTTTCACCGACTTTTCCGGTAATTTCGTTGGCATGCAGAATGATGTTGTCTAATGTTTTATAGTGTTCTAGCCATTTTACAGCGGTTTTTGGGCCGACTTGTGGGACACCGGGAATGTTATCCGATGTGTCACCGATCAACGCAAGATAATCAATAATGGCTTCGGGCGGTATACCAAATTTTTCATAAACGCTTTGGGGATTTAGCGTTGTATCTGTCATGGTATTCACTAAGGTGATGTGTTTGTTAACCAATTGCGCCAAGTCTTTGTCGCCGGTTGAAATTAAAGTTGGGATGTTATGTTGTTCTGCTTCTTTAGCCAGCGTGCCAATGACGTCATCGGCTTCTACGCCGTCTATCATTAAAATCGGTAATCCCATGGCTTGAATCACGGCATGTATGGGTTCAATTTGCGCAACTAATTCGCTAGGCATAGGCGGACGATTTGCTTTGTATTGATCATACATGTCGTCACGAAATGTTCGGCCTTTTGCGTCAAACACCACGGCGATAGTTTCGGGTTGATGGTCTGCTAGTAATTTACGCAACATATTCACGACGCCATAAATAGCGCCTGTTGGCATGCCTTTCGAGTTATTCAGCGATGGCATCGCGTGAAAAGCACGATAAAGATAAGAAGATCCATCCACTAAAATTAAGGGCTTTGACATACGGTATCCTGAGGGTTTTCAAGTGTTTTGAGAATAATATGAATATAATCATTGAACAAGTTTATTATCTTGGGTGTTGCTTAGGCTATCTAGTGACTGGGGTCCCGTCAGTGGAAAATTTTTTTCGTGCTCGCGAGCTCCACGCGAAAAGGAAATTTTCCCCCTCCACCCCCTATTTTATATAAAAGCTAAAAGCAAAAGGTTCCCCTTTAGGGGGGAATGCTCTATCCTATCGAGTTCTTTTCAGTGGGTACGATGTGGTAGGAGTAGTGGTAGATTGAGTAGTGCAACGCTTTGGGAAAAATGTCTGGATTGTCTGCAGGATGAGTTTCCATCCCAGCAATATAATACGTGGATTAGTCCACTTCAGGCGCAGTTTGCGGATAATACGCTCACTTTGCTTGCGCCCAATCGTTTTGTCTTAGACTGGATCATCGAGCGTTTTTTGGATCGCATCAAAGAGTTAGTTCATCAATTCAGTGATTCAAATCCACCCACGGTTGTACTAGAAATTGGCAGCAAGCGCCAAGAAACAAACAAAGCAGAAATTTTGCACAAAACCCAAGCCGTCAACGCACAACACAGAGCACAGCCTCAAGCGCATGCGGTGCCTGATCATCGTAGTAATGTGAATCCTAATTATACCTTCGACAATTTTGTGGAAGGGAAATCTAACCAATTAGCGAAAGCGGCTTCCTTGCAAGTCGGAGAAAATCCGGGGGTTGCTTACAATCCGCTTTATTTGTATGGCGGTGTAGGTTTAGGTAAAACCCATCTTTTGCACGCGATTGGCAATCAAATCATGCGCAATAATCCCAGCGCAAAAGTATTATATTTGCATTCGGAACGTTTTGTGGCGGACATGGTGAAAGCGTTGCAAACGAATTCTATGAATGAATTTAAGCGTTATTACCGCACGGTGGATGCATTGTTGATTGACGATATTCAATTTTTTGCCGGCAAAGATCGTTCACAAGAAGAATTTTTTCATACGTTTAACACG
>CAJCIZ010000150.1 GCA_903970525.1 Myxococcales bacterium
CTCTCAAAAAATAAAGAAATTATTGTTTTGACGGGAGTTCGTCGTTGTGGAAAATCAGTTTTACTCCATTATATTTTACAAAAGAATAAGGAAGAAAATTATTATTTGAATTTTGATGACGATAGGCTGGCGACTTTTGTCTTGGCTGATTTTCAGCTGCTGCAAGAAACATTTATTGAATTATTTGGGCCACAAAAAACCTATTATTTTGATGAAATTCAAAATATTGAAGGATGGGAGCGGTTCGTTAGGCGCCTATATAATAGTGGAAATAAGATTTATATTACAGGTTCAAATGCAACACTGTTTAGTGAAGAATTAGGAACACGATTGACCGGTCGACATATAGAGTTAACTATTTTCCCCTTCTCATTTTACGAGTTTGTTAATTATCAAATTCCCAACTTTTCTATTAAGAAACAATTCTCAACAATGGAAATAGGGCAGTTAAAAAGTATATTTAATCAGTACATTGAACTGGGTGGTTTTCCTGAATATGTCAAATATCAGCAAGTTGATTATCTGCAATCACTATACGAAAGTATTATCTATAAAGATATTGTTGCGCGCTATAAAATTTCAAATCCTAAATTAATTAGAGAATTAGTATTTTATCTTGCAAGTAATTGTAGTAAAGAAACCACCTATAATGCATTGCGTAAATTGTTGGGATTGGGTAGTGCTACGACAGTTTCTAATTACTGTCAGTATTTGAGTAATAGTTTTTTATGTTTCTTCGTGAATCGTTATGATCGATCTGTAAAATCACAAATACAATCTCCCAAGAAAGTTTACTTTATTGATCATGTATTAGCGAAAATTGTTGGTTTTCGTTTTAGTGATGATAAGGGTCGTATACTGGAGAATATTGTTTTTATAGAATTAAGAAGAAGAGGTTTTGAAGTATTTTATCATAAAGTAAAAAAAGAGTGTGATTTTGTCATTCGGCAAAATCAACAAGTTATTTCAGTGATTCAAGTTTGTTATAGCTTTGAAGGCGAAAAAACTAAACAGCGAGAAATAGATGGTTTATTAGAAGCCTTAGAGCATCATCAATTAATGGAAGGCTTTATTTTAACAGCCTATGATGAAGAAGAGATTGTCATGGGTAAGCACAAAATTATCATATTACCGGTATGGAAATGGTTATTAAGTTTATTGAAAGTAGGCACAGGCTAACCTTTCATACACAGATTTCATTGCAGCAGACGAGTAAATACCGAAATTAATTGATGATTGTGTCTTATTTTAGCACAATGTCTGATCTCAGATAAGGTAAAGATTATAACGAGGTATTACTATGTTAAGCCTACACCCCAAAACAATGAATAACACCCAATCCCAATGGATCGAAGCGTTTAAACAATTTTTATCTGAAAATCCAAAGCAAGATACCTATGACTCTTATGATGAATTGCTAAAAGACATGCTTTCAGATTTGATGATTGTTTCGGCGTTTGCTGATACTGCAGAGCTGAAAGCCATCATTCGCTATAAAACAATAGAAAAAATTCTAACGACTTGCAAAAAAGCGGAATCGTTTGCCTCATTTAGAAACGATCCGCCATTTCTTACCAAACTACAATCTGTTATGACTCGCCTGGTAAATCAAGCTGCTATACAAGAAGAATTATTTCTTAAGAACAGATTATTTAGTCTGATGTCAGCAAAAAAAACAGATAGCACTTTCATGGAAAAAATCCAAAATAAATTCATTCTTCAGCTACTAGTCATAAAACTTCCTGCTATAGCAAAAGAAATGAAGATATTAAACTCTTTATCACAAAACTCCGTTCCCTATTTCATACAAGAATTGAAGCTCGGCGTTCCGCAAGTCATTAGCAAACTAGACGTGAAAAACTATGCATTTAACACCAGCTATATTGAACTATTACATCAATGGGGTCTAGAGAATTTCAGTGAAGCAAAGAAGACAACCTTCTTGAACCAACAAGATAAGAAAAAGAATACCAAATCGAAAAACGCTATGAAGTTATTATCAAATGGCAATATGTATCAACGAATCTCTCTGACGTTTTTCTTCTTGAGTACACTGTCCATTAGTTTTTTACCCTATGGCTTTGTTATTGCATTGGTACCATTTTTTCTGTCCTGTATTTATGCGAAAAAATCAACCGATGATTTTAAAGCTTCTGGCTTGGTAGATCCGAATAATAAAAAATTTACTTCAGAGTGGCGAAGCAGTGTTGATCACTTCATTAACATCACATTTGCTGAGCCAAACGCTAAACTGGATTCAAGCTTCAAAATTGATTTAACGGTAAAAACTTTAGAGCACATCAATTACGCTATTACTCGCGCACCCGAGTCTTCCAGCACGCACTCCTATCATAAATTGATAGACAAGCCTGCTAATACAGCAGTACCCGAAGCTAAAAAAATTATACCACTCGAACCTGAAAGCAAATCAACAGAGCTTTATAGCAATATCCAATTTTACAATAAAACACATTTATCTTTTGTTTACCAAAATAAAAACTATCAAGCTTATCTTGACGAAGATGCATTACCTATTGGCGAAGAAGGCACTGCTATCGTCAATGCATTTAATAAAGGCCCTATGCGGGGTGGCGAAAGTCGCTCTGCTCATGCCATCGTTAGAGCTGCTCAATATGACATTTGCTTATTTAAAATTCGAACAAGCTATAATGGCAGGCTCAAATCATCGCACGAAGAAGTTGATGAGAAAAATACCACACTCGTATTTGATATTTATGACCCTAAACATGATCGTAAACGGTTGAAAGGTGCGGGTCATAGAAGCGTGACTTCATAACATAATATTTTTCAATAGATTATATATGACGATGTAATTCATCGAGATGACATCAATATAAATGTAGACAAATTGACCATATTAGAGATAATATTGTACAAATTTACATGAGCCTAATGAACTTCTACCGATGAGACCATCGAATGATGAGACGAGCAAACCAAGCGAACAATGATCAAGCACTCAGCCAATTTCATACCCATCTTGCTAACAAAGAAGAAAAAGAATTTCTCGCTTCATTAGAAACTCTCGGGCCTGATGTGGTTTTTGCTGATAATGAAAGACCCTTGCAGAAGGTTGCAAAAGCGGGAGATGTTAAAGCGCTATTATATTTACTGAACGAAGGTGTCTCGCTGCATTTTGAAATTTTGCATGGTCATTCACCTCTCTATCTTGCCATAAAGCATAAACACTATCTTATCCAACAAATTCTTTTCATTGCTGCCGCAGATAAAGCGGCATGTATCAAAGATGCGGAAAAAAATCAAGAAGACGAAATTCAAGAAGCCTTAGAAGAGATGACCATTGATTTGGATGTACTGAAAGGCATGTTAGCCTGGGGTATACTCAACAAAAGGAAAAATTATAAAAATACAGTTTATTTCCAGCCTATCATTCCACAAGTTAAAGCGCTGTTATCAACACAGCAAAAAGCATCTACACAAGATGAATTGTCTATCGCATTGCTATCACGAATTGAAAACCAATCAGCAGAAATAAAATCGATTTTACATGGCATGATAGAATTTGCTGCTGAAAGAAATCATGTTGGTGCACTACAGGCACTCCTTGCAATGAATCAAAATAGTTATTCCCCGACCCCTACATCATTATGTATAGGCTATTGGGCATCAGTCAGAAATATTAATTACTCAACATATGGTATAAATCGCTCTACACATCCACTGTTGACATTAAAACAATTATTTCAAGCAAAACAAACCACAGCATACGCAAAAAAACATGCTTTATTGAGCAAGCAAGATCAAGAAGCATTTAAAACCTATTTACTACAAGCCGATGAGCCATCAGAGCTTAAACCAGAACATCAAATAATCTATGAAACAGCAAAATTAGGTGATGCATTAGCATTAAATATTCATGGTGAAGCAACCAATATTCATGATAATTTTGTGGTTCTTAAGTACAGCTTAGAGAAACATAATTATGTTGCTGCTTATGCATCACTATCTTATATACAAAAATTATCCTCATTAAATTTAGAAAAATACTTAACAAGCTATCAAAATACTGTAGCAATGAGAGAATCTCTGGTTTTAGCTATGTTTTTCCAGCATCAGTTTGAAATTGATGTATTACTTGAGAATCCAAAAATTATCGAAAACATTGATCACTTGCTTTCATCAACGTTTAGTCGTGACAGCATCATTTATCAGATTATTGATCAGCGACTATCGAACTCAGATAATTCGCTAATTCGCGTTCATCGCACTGCTGTACTCTTTGATGAACTTCGCCGCAAACAATGGATTTCAGAACAAGCACTTTTACAGTGTTTTTTACAATTTGCGAACAGGAGCACTGAAGAAAAATCCCACGAAGAATCGCTAGGGGCATTAGCAACTGTTAAAAAACAAATATTATTAAATCTAGCAAAAGAGCTGGGTGTTACTATTACCACACCTTTGATACTAACAAGCAACTCAACATTTGAATCCATTCCAGTTGATTTGATTAAATTAATTCATACTTATGTTAATTCAAAATCACTTGCTAAGCTGTTGTCTACCTCGCACTACATGAGAAATTTTAGCATGGATAATCGCATCATGCCTATTAATCAACTGCGAAAAACCATCTTAGATAGTATTCAATCGATGAGTTTTTTTACAACAAAGCATGGAAATAAAAATCCATTTTGGTTTTATTGCTTGTCCTTTATAATGATTATTAGTTTTGTAGCTGATGTTGTATGCATTGTTCTTGCCCCAATTTATACGCAGAAACAGAAAGATTTAGAGTCACAGCTTGACACAACACTCTATAGCGACACCTCAACATGTAATCAAGCACTCTCCCATTTAAAGACCACTTGCTTTGGAGTGCAATTTTCTAAAATATTTATAGGGGTTTGTCAGAAGCTCTGTCAAGATATCATTAGTATGGATGATAAAAAGCAAGGTACTATTATAGGAATTATCTTTCCTGCGATTGTCTTGCTAATAACGTCTCTTTGTTTCTATGGAAGATATAAATTTCAAATAAAATCTCTTTTTGGCGATAAGACTTATTTCTTTAATCTTCCTAAAAGCCAATTACCTAATAATTTGATTGCAAAAATTCAAGCTTTTCTTAACCAGGTGGACCCTCAATTTCCTTTTCATGCTGACGTTTCAGCGCAAGACATCTTAACTCATATTGATGGACTTGAAGTGAAAGTTAAAAATAAGAATGAAAATTGGATGGGATTATTTGCTACTAAAAAGATTCGATTACCAATGATGCCGGCGATTAATGATGCGAAGCTAAATAACAGGGATGAACATAAAGTTGAAATATTGGATGATGAAAAAACATCTGATTATTCTAAAAATATCATCACAGAAAGATCAGGGCTTTTAGGGAAGTAATCCCCGTATAATTCAGGCACTTCATAGCAGTCTGATTTAAACGATGGAAAATAAAACCCAGCTCACAGATGCCCAAAATAAAATCGTGTAAGGATTGATAAGTGTGACGATGTACCCTTCTAAGGTATATCGATACAAAGTATGATGGATAATATCAATAGACTGTACCAACAAAACTTGCAAAACCAGTAAAAAATAACCCTCAATTTATTGATTAATAATAAATTAAATCTCTCCAGGTGATTTGTTGGGACATATATAACCTCCCTATCAGTGTCCCAGCAGCCAAAATTGTTTGTATTACTGGGACACTTATAGTAATATTATATCTGTCCCACTAACACAGGCGTAGAGGAATCACTTCTTGAATAAGATTATTGGTAGACATAAAGAGCAAAACCAACTTGAGGATGCATTTAATTCCAATAATGCTGAGTTTATCGCCGTATATGGGCGACGACGTGTGGGGAAAACATATCTTATAAAAAATTTTTATCAAACAAATAAATGCATTTACTTCCAGATGACAGGAATATACAAAGGGGCATTAAACAGTCAACTTTCAAGATTTTCAAAAGAATTAGGCGAGACATTTTACCGAGGAGCCACCATTAAAGCCTCATCGAGCTGGATGGATGCACTTGAAGAATTAACTCATGCTATTAAGCAAACTCCAAAAAACAAGAAAATAATAATCTTTTTTGATGAGCTACCGTGGATGTCAACTAGAAAGTCCGGTGTTATATCTGCAATAGAATATTTTTGGAATAGGCATTGGGTGAATGATAAGAGAGTAAACCTAATTGTTTGTGGCTCAGCAGCTTCTTGGATAATAAAAAAAATTATAAAGAATAAAGGAGGCCTTCATAACAGAGTAACCCGAAAAATCAGATTACTTCCATTTAATTTATATGAAACATCCTTGTATTTAAAATACATTGGATACCAATGTAACCCTCAACAAACATTAAAGTTATACATGATTATGGGTGGAATCCCCTTTTATCTAAATCAACTTAAGAAAAATTATTCCATTGATCAAAATATCGATAACTTATGTTTTAATTTTGATGGAATATTATTCGATGAATTCAATGAAGTATTTTCATCATTATTCGAGAATTCCGAACAATACAAAGAGCTTGTCACATTAATCGGGAAATATAAAGACGGCATTCAAAGAAACATTCTTGATGTGAAAAACAAACTAACAGGAAAAGGGGGACGATTAACTAAAAGATTGGAAGATTTGGAAGACGCGGGATTTATTACAAGCTATATCCCCTACGGACACAAAAAATTAGGTGTTTTCTATAGAATAAGTGATGAATATTGCTATTTTTATTTAAAATGGATTGAACCTATAAAAAATCAAATCAAACAAAATAAGACAAGCAAATTTTGGAGAGCCAATATCAATACGCCGGGATATTTTGGATGGCTAGGATATGTTTTTGAAAATTTATGTTATAAACACCTTCATCAAATAAAACGAGCCTTAAACTTGGAAGAAAATAGCTTTGGTTCACCGTGGCGTTACATTCCACGGAAAGACAAAACTGAAACAGGGGCGCAGATAGACCTTTTATTTGAGAGAGAAGACGATGCAATTTCGATATGCGAAATAAAATGTACCGATGCATCGTTTGTAATAGACAAGACATATGCCGATGTATTAAAGAAAAAAATTGAAATATTCAAAAAAGTAACTCGTACTACTAAACAGATATTCTTAACGTTGATTTCCCTAAATGGTATAAAGGAAAACCAATATTCAAAAGAATTAGTTCATGATGTAGTGACATTGAGTAGCTTATTTGAAAAACCAGACAGCGACTGAGATTTCATGAATAGTGTGCTACATAAATACGCGTACAATTCCCATCGCTGCAAAACCCAGCAAGATCACACCACCTGTATAATTCAGCCACTTCATAGCAGTCTGATTTAAACGATGGCGTGTGATGTGCAAAATGCCATTTAAAAATAAAACCCAGCTCACTGTGCCGATGACTACACCACTACCGGTTAGATACAACGCATTTGACTGTGTCAGCGCTACCATAGAGATTTGTGAACTCACTGATGCCCAAAATAAAATCGTGTAGGGATTGATAAGTGTGACGATGTAACCTTCTAAGGTATATCGATACAAAGAAGGCAGTGAATTTTTATCAGGGGTATCTGTGACAGGTGCACGAAATGCATTGATGCCAAACCATGCCAGTACCAGTGATCCAAGGATTCCAATTACCCGTAAGACGTCGGGAAACTGTAAAAGTGTCAGTGCGCCTAAACAAAGCAACACTAAATAAGTGACATCCGCTGTGCATGCACCTATGCCTGTCATAATACCGTATGGTGTGCCGTAGCGTAGATTGCGGCGTATGATTTCTAAGTTAATTGGGCCTATGGGGATAGCTGCGCCCATGCCCAGTAAAATTCCTAGTAATAATAAATGCATAATAATCTCGTTAAATGGATTTGCCGCAACAAACTTTATATTTTTTTTGGCTGCCACAAGGGCAAGTTTCATTGCGGCCAATTTTATAAGAAGGTGTTCTGCGCGGTATATTGTCAGGACCTTTGCCGCTCACATAATACCATTTTCCCTCTATTAAATGAAACTCACTTAATTCATGTATAATATGTTTTTTATTATCTAGCGAATAATGCGCGAGAAATTCTACAAAACCTTTATCAGCGGTTTGTTCAGCGTGAACCACTTCCAGTTTTAACCACCGTGCTTCTTCGGCCCAGCGTTTTGCTTCTTCCGGCGCAAAATTGTCGTTTGCGGGCGAACGCATTGTTTTTGAGATGTAGTCAATATTCGCTTGTGTATAAGCGGTATAACGTGAGCGCATTAATTCTTCTGGGGTTTTGGGTGATTGTTTTTCTGAGATAAATAACCCGCAGCAATTGTCATAGTTTTTCAGTGAACCACAGGGACAATGTTCCATGATTACTGTCTCGATTGAGAAATGATAAGAGAAAGTAATTTCTTATAAATAAATTCTTTCATATTTTTAGGGGATGAAAGCTGCAAGCGTGATAAGTAAGCATCCATTTCCTTCGAGGTGCAGAATAATGACCGACACATTAACCAGGCTAATTTCAGCTTAGAACTTTTCTGTAAGCTCAACAAAGCCTTTTTAATGACGAGTTCGTCATCTGTTAACTCCGTGCCAAAAGGATAGGGCTTAAAATATCCTTTCGCTTGAAATTCCCGCACCACTGAATGAATTTTTTCAGGATAATTTTGTTGGAAGATTGGCGGAATTTGATAGTCGTTTGGTATCTTGCCCCATTTTTTAGCTTGTGCGAGCAATTCTTGTTGAAATCTTGAGTCTGCGATATTTAAGATAGCTTTGATGGTGTCACAATCTGTTTTGCTACGACAATCGGCTATCCCGTATTCTGTGACAATCACATCACGTAAATAACGCGGGATAGTGACATAGGGATAATTCCAAAGAATATTGCTTTGCAGTCCTTTTTGACTGTTGCGCGTGCTGCGACAATTCATAATTGAAACACTGCCTTTAAGCTGTTGCGCCATCAAAACAAAATCAAATTGCCCACCCACACCACTGACTTCTTGCAGATTTTTCAATCCATCAGAAATGCTAGCGCCGCTTAACGTAACCATCATAGCGGAATTAATCAATCGTGCATTCTCGCGTTGTAATTGTAATAATTCAGGCGACCAAGACAAGGCATTGGTGCGCGCGATGCTAGTCATATCAAATTGTTGTTTTTCTATCAGAGGCATGTTGTGGAGTTGCTGATAGAAATCCTCCGCTCCCATGAAAAATCCTGCGTGGAGAATTTTTCCTGATGTTAATGTTTTTCCTAAGCACTCTGTTTTAACGTGTTGTCTGGTTTTTTCCGAAGATAAATCGCCAGAAATTTTTTCACCCTTTGGTAAAATGAATTTACCTTCTTGAAATTTGATTTCAGATTTAATAATGCCAAATTGCTGGAGAAATGCAAAATCAGCAGGCGTGATTTGAGGTGAAATCAATTTGTTTTCTAATAATATCTCAAGGAAATCTGGAGTGATGGTTTCTGATATTTTTTTTGCGTTTAAAAGCTGTTGCAAACCAATGTGATCGTAAACCCGTTTTTTCAGCACGCCTTGATTGTATAAATGTAGATAATCATCGCTGAACATTTCAGTAGAGGCGTATAATCCTTTTTCAAAAGGCGTTAGCGCGCCTTTTTCAGTGATACTGCTAGAGAATTTTTCTTGAATCAATAGATTCTGACATAAATCTTTATAAACAGAATTATTCTGATGTCGTAAAATCAGCGCGCTGGCGACGGCTGTGCTTAATTTACCTATGCCGATTTGCAGGCAACCATCATCTTGAACTAACAGGCTGGTGTATAAGCCAATTAAATGGTCTTCAACAGAGATTTCATCTTTAGGTACGACAAAGAGTGCAGGATAATTTCCTGAGTCTATGATATCTGTGAAAGCACTCGTATCGACAAGCGCATCACCTACCATAAAAGGTAAATTTAAATTGACCTCTGCGACGATAGCGATATTATTTGAATCAGAAGCAGATTCACGTATGGCTTTCGTTGCGTCATGAAATAAGTCAGTGTTGCTGCTTAAGCTATAGTGCTCTGGAGAAACGTCGGAAAAAGCCACTTGTTGAGCGAAAACATTTGCTTTGTAATGCATGGTGTCATGCACCACGCTAGTGTAAATGCTATTGATATAGTGTTGTTGCACATAACTGTTATGGAGATATTTCCCAGGAGAAAGAAAAAATTCAATGACGTTAATGTTGCTGGGTAACTGCTGTAACTCACGCGCTTTCTCGTAGAGTGGATCTTCATAGTTTTTTAGAAGACGATTAAGAATAGGTTCGATGAAGCGTTTTTCTAATTCATTATTGAGTGTAGGTCTTGCTAGTGTCAGTCCCGTGATAATAGTTAATTGTATGGTGGGATCGGCAGCTGCTATTCGATAGAGCGCGTTTAAAAAGCCTATGGGTTTACCTATGCCTAGCGGGGTACCTACCACAATGTTTTTGCCGATTTTTTCAATGATTTTTTGGGCGGCAAGGTCGTGACTGTTGTGGCGGGTGGTTGTCATAATTATTTCCGTATAAAGTGATAACCACTAAGAGGTAAGTTGAGTGATTCCTAAAGTATTATTCAACACATCGATGAATTGATATAAGTTAATACAAAATATGCCCGCAATCATGTGTGTCATGCTACGTGCAAAAATGCCTTGCTGCGCTTGACCCGCTAATTGTGTCAGCATCATCACGCCACGGACAAATGAAATAGTTCCCGCTAATCCTATGATGAGATAAACATCTTGAACGAGTGATGAGAAAGGATTGCTGTCGTCTGTGAGATACGCATAAGGTGCATCAGTCCAGAAAGTACTCGTGCCAACTAACACGGTGGTAGGAAGATATAGCAAACACGTTCCAGAAAATAAAAAAAGTAGAGGCTTTATCATAGAATGCTGGGTTGACATCATAGTACGAGATTCACCAAATTGTTTTAATTCAATGATGCCTTTATAAATAAAAAACATACCTGCAACATAAGCGAAAGCTGTTGTGAGGCGCATGAAATTAGGCACACTAGAAGTTAAATTATCAAGCATGGTTGCCGCATCGGGTGATTGTGCAAATGCAACATTGCCATGAAGGATACAAACAAGCAGAACAAACCAAAATGTCAGATCTGAAAAACCGTAGTTTTTACGCATAATCTCTCTCTCGTTTTGTTAGAATTAAAGTTGCTAAATTATATAACCAATCTTACGCCTTGAACATTAAAAAAGTATTAAGATGCTTCTAATATCAATTGTCGCATTTGAAGGCAGACTTCTTGCATAATATGGATGTTATGAATACAGGCTAAATTACTGTAAGCAACTGATTTTTCTTTAAAAAGAAAATGTAAGATCGACCGGGTATAGTGCTGGCAGGTATAACATTCGCACCCCGCCATAATAGGGCCATTATCCTTAGCATATTGCGTTTTTTTGATTAGAATCCGGTTCTTATCTGAGTCGCTTTCAAAGCGTAGCCAATTATCTTTTTTGACGATTTTTCCGTCATAAAGCGAGCCATGGCGTGCATTACGGGTCGGAGCCACACAATCGAATATATCAATGCCTTTTGCGACGACTTCAATTAAATCTTGCGGGTCTAGGCCAACACCCATGGTGTAACGGACTTTATCGTCTGGCAGCATGGGTCTGACCCAATCAATAATTTCCACCGTTTTTTCCATATCAAAACCAATGACTTCACCACCAATTGCAATACCGTCCATGTCAGCCTCTAAAATGAATTGCGTAGAGAGTTCACGCAAGTCACGCTGACTGCCTCCTTGAATAATGCCAAATAAGGCTTGTTTTGAGCCGTAAGCGGAGTGAGGATTTTTTTCTTGCGCTTCTTTTGATAGATGTA
>CAJCIZ010000151.1 GCA_903970525.1 Myxococcales bacterium
AGGGCCGCATGCGATAAGCGCTCCAATAAATGATTAGCCACATTTTTGACCTGGGCAAGATCGTCAACCTCTGTCAACATAATAATAAATTCATCTCCACCTAAACGAGCAACTAAGTCATTTTCGCGTACACAGCATTCTAGTTGCTTTGAGAAATAAAGAAGCACTTTATCACCTATTTTATGCCCGAATGTATCATTAATTTTTTTGAATCCATCTAAATCAAGAAAAAGAATGGCAATCGATTTGTTAGTTTTATTCACTGTTTTAATCGCCTCATCGAATGAATGATACAGAAAATTTCGATTTGCGAGTCCCGTTAAAATATCATGCGTGGCTTGATGGTATAGCGTTGCATTAGTGAGCGCGATCGTTGCTTGTGAAGCCAGTAATTCCAAGAGTTGTAAATGAGCAGGTGTAAAGGCGTAAGAAATAGAGCGATTTTCAAGATACACCATTTTAGTTAATTCGCCTTGCGACATCAGCGGTAAAAACAAAATAGACTTAGGCTTAATTTCAGCAATATAGGCATCTTGTCCTTGATAAAACTCTATTTCTTTATTACTTTGCAAGAGAATTTTCTCTCCTGTACGATGGACGTAGGACACGAGTGAATGTGGAATATCCATGCAATCATCTAAAGGCATGTTGGTCAGCAAGGTCACGATGTCGTGTACATCGACTTTACTTTCTGCTTTGACATACCAATTTTCCTTTTCATTAATCAAAAGATAACCTCGTTGTGCACCACTCGAATGTAAGAGTGTCTGCATGAGTGTCTTGATGAGTTTATCTTGTTCAATTTCTTTAAAAATAGCTTCTGCAGATTGAATGAGCGCTTGTAAATCCAAAAAATGCGTTGAGGGCATTTCTTGCGACATGACAGCGTTATCTATTGTGATTGATTCATACACTTCACCGCGCGGAATATCTGAAAGAAACCATTGAGGATAGGTTTTTTGCAATTGAGTTGCTTTCACCTTTGCTCCCCATTGTTGATAAGCGTAATAGGCTTTGATCGCGTAGAGTTTGGCAAGGTGAGGCTTTTTTAATGTTAGATAAAAGGCCATTGCACATTCATTGGCTGCCCCATGAAAATTATATAAATAATCAATTGCATCTGCTGCATCAAGCGCTTCATCATAATAATTCATTGCTATCAATGTATGTCCTTTAATTCGTTCAATCTCTGCGGCAAGCAAACGTTCAAACGGCATAAAATTTTGAGGGAAAGTACGTCGCCAGTATATAAAATCCTTGTGAATTGATTTCAGCAGCTTAAAGACATAGCGTTTTTCTGGTCCTGTCACCAAATCACAATATTTAGCAAATGCTAACCCCATGTAAAACCGGCCAATGACATGGCCTCTGGTATGGTTAGCATATTTTTGTTGTATTTTTGCTAATTGTCCAGATTCATGATAATCACCCAAGAGGTATGTAAATTGGGTTAGAAAACTATAAACAGCACTAATTTCTGTTTTGTCTTCTTGCATTTCTAAATTGGGCAGAAAGGGGATTTGTTCTTTTAGATAATCAAGTGAATTGCCTTCAGGTAAATGGTCACTCTGTAAAAATTGACAAAACACAGTAATGGTCTCTGGGATTCGTTGCAATGAATTAATGTTAAATCGTTTTTGAAAATCAAACACATCAACACATCGTTTGAGTACTTCATTCAAGGGTCGTCCAATCATATAAAGACCGAGCACCGATACAACATAGTTAATATTTCCGTGAACAAAATCACCGCCTTCCATGGCTAACTGATAAGCCTTCGATAAATCGTCAATCGCTTGACTAAATGAATCTTGAAGGTAAGTGATAAAAAGGCCTTGGATAGAATAACCATGCGCTTGTGTACCAACTAAACGAGGTAATTTTAACGAAAGACGGTTAGCAAGCTCTACAAAGGCAAATCCTTCCTTCGCATTATGCAAATGGTGAGTTAATATCATGCCATACGCTAAATAAACATAATGACTGTCAGCGGTATATCCATCTTTTATAGTGATATCGACCAAGGTTAGGATAATGACTAACAAAAGATGTTGATTAGAAAAATAGGCTGGCGTGATGAGGTGTTGGCAAATTTCTAATGCTAACTTCATCCTGGCGTCTTTCATGGGAATGAGATCCATGTTTTTTATTTCGTTACTATTTTTAAAAATAGTATGTCTTTTTGCTTTTATCAAACAGACTAAAACATGATAAAAATGAGGATGAATGGGAATGTTAATCCCTAGCTCTCTGAGTGTTTTAATGCCGACTGCAATGGCTTCAATTGGTTTATTCAGCGTGTTTAACATGATAATTTGTAACTTATAAATTTCAATTTTATCCTGTATGTTACTCACATTTTGTAACAATTGATTAAAATAGTTATTTGCTTCGTCATAATTAACGATTAAATACTTACATTCAGCCATTTCTCTGTGTAATGCAAACATCAAGGGATAACGTTCTTTCCAATCATTGCCGGGTAACACATCGAGCCCTGATTGCAAATAATCGTGCGCAATGGTGTAAGCTGCTGCAAGCTTTGCTTTTTTACCTGCTCGCAAATTGGCTTCAGCAATCCATACCCGCTCAGGAAGATCAGTCACGAGAGACAAACCCTGATTATAATGATTCACGATTTCAAACAAGCGTTCTTCTTGGTTCTCTGCTGAAATGGATTTTCTGAGGAGGCG
>CAJCIZ010000152.1 GCA_903970525.1 Myxococcales bacterium
GACGTGTGCTCTTCCGATCTAGTGAAATCATAATAAGGGGAATTATTTGGTTTATATATCTTCGACATCCTTCGGTCAATGCTGGAGAACTATACACCAGCATGATATATTACCCAACTTATTGTCGAGTAGACAGTTTAATACTAGGTGTTTCACTAGCATTGCTGCAAAACTACCACAAGGCAATATGGATAACATTGATAAAAAACGGTAATCTCTTTTTAAGCATGGGAATTATCGGCTATTGCTGTGTCGTCTATGTATTTCAAACAAACTCACTCAGTGATTTCTTTTCAGTAGCTGTTAATTATTCTGTGCTGGCTTTAAGTTCAACGGCATTAGTACTTGCGGCTTTATGTGAAAACTCGCTGTTGTCAAAATTTAAAATTCCAGGAGCGACATTACTTGCCACCACGTCCTATGCCATTTACTTAACTCATAAACCCATTATCTATATCACTCAGATGCTTTTATCTCATTGGCAGCTAGAAAATTCAGTTCCTATTATGCTGGTTTCCTCCCTACTGCTCTCTAGCCTGGGTGGAGGTTTACTTTATATTGCTGTAGAGAGACCTTTTTTGAAACTTCGTAATAAATTAGGAAACATGAGCGCGCTGGCTAATCCAGAAACCAATGAAAAAAATCTGGAAATCAAACAACTATCCCCAGTGGGATGAACAGGGCATTAACCAAAAACGCGCGAGAATGCAACACAAGGATAAAAAATTACAATACTTCTTACCTTCATTTTTAAGCCTATTTCGGTTAATATGGATGACATAATATGACGTCTAATGGATGTATTTACTGTGGATATTCTCAAGCTAACTCAGTTAGCTGAAAGTCAAACACTGGAATTTAAGCGTGATGCTTCTTCTTTAGAACCTATTTTAAAATCCATCATTGCGTTTGCTAATTCCGCAGGTGGAATTCTAATTATTGGGGTAGAAGATAATGGGGTTATCAGTGGTCTTGGTGATCCTGCAAAAGTGCAGGAACAAATTGCCAATGCTGTAGCTCATCGAATATTACCACAGTTATTACCAGAATTTAGTATCGTAGAAGTTAAAAATAAACATTTGCTAGTCATACAGGTCGATCATATCCCAGCTCCTTTTTATCTTGCCAATAAAGGGGAAGAGCACGGTGTCTTTATTCGCTTAGGAAATTCAAGCCGATTAGCTGGCAAAGAGATGATTGCCGAAATGAAGCGAGCCAGCCACCATCCCTATTTTGATAAAGCACCTTGTGATAACGTTACAGAAGCTAATTTAGATATACCACTCATACAAACGACGTTAGCTAAAAGCAATGTTACGCTTGATACAGCAAAATTAATGAGCCTTGGTATTTTAACTCGAAAAGGTAAACGAGTGGTTGCATCCAATGGTGGTGTTATCCTGTTTGGAAAACCTGACATCCTACAAACTTATTTTCCTTTTGCTGAGGTAAGATGCGCGCGTTTTGCAGGCACAACCCGTGCAGAATTTATTGATAGATTAAGCATAGAAGGTGGTATTTTACGTGCTATCACAGAAATTCCCAAGTTTATTCGCCGCAATACCAAAATGGCAGGAAAATTTGGAGAAATGAAACGTCGCGATATTGCTGAATATCCGGCAGATGGTATTCGTGAAGCGTTAACAAATGCTTTAGTCCATGCTAATTATGAAATTTCAGGAACGCGCATTTTTTTGGCCATTTATGATGATAAACTAGAAATACAGAACCCTGGAATTATGCCTCCAGGTATGAGTATGGAGCAATTTAAAGCAGGGGTGAGTCGAATTCGTAACCCTGTAATTGCTAGAATTTTCGGAGAACTAGGATTGGTTGAAGAATGGGGTAGCGGATATAAACGAATTAAAGAGGCTTGTCAGCAAGGTGGTTATCCAGAGCCGAGATGGGAAGAACTCGGGACGGTATTGCGCGTCACATTTTTCCCTCATCCTGAATTTATGCACGAAGCAGCCGTAGAGACCAAGTCGGGACTAGGTCGGGACCAAGTTGGGACTATGTTGGTATTAGATCCTGAAACCGCCGCGCTATGTCGATTATGTCAGCAACCTAAAACCATTGCGGAATTGATGATGGCGTTTTCGTGGAAGAACAGAACTAAATTTAGGCAGAAATACATTAAGCCACTTATTGAGCGCCAATTATTAGCCATGACAAACCCAGAAAAGCCTCAAAGTAGTAAACAAAAGTATTATACCACTGAAGAAGGGCTGAAAAATCTTGAATGAGTCCAATAGTTAGTACTATTGGACTGAATTTAATGTGCTGATTATATATGGTTTTTATTTTAAATCCCAAATTAAATGACTTTAATATACGTCCTAAATAGCTTACCCTAGCACTAACTTTAAAAAATATAAGATCTTATGAGTAACACCGTTTGAATAAAAATCACCTAAGCAGCAACTAAAGCAATGCTTAAGTATTATCGTTATAATTCAAGATATTAATGCTTATTGATTGATTAAAACCATATTTTCCGCTCTTTATCATAACTGTTTTTTTATGTAAAATATGATATAATTAGCGCAATAGAGTAAAGTTTCATCAAATAAAAGAATGGTATAACATGGCTATCAAAACTTCAACATTTTCAGGCTGGCGTCTTTCAGATAAAGATGCTGATACATTCCTGGAGCAAATTAATAAGGCTAAGCCAAATCCTTCTGCTCAAGCAGCTATCAAACATGGACGTAAATTAATGGCTGAATATGACGAGAAAGGATATGTTACCCTTTCCCCTCGTACAAAATCTAATAAGTAAAAATATAATGGCTTCTAGCAAAAGCTTCCAGCTCAGACCGATTCAAGAAGGAGATATCTTAAATAGATTATCTTTGGGTAAAGAAAGTTACACTCCACTAAAAATTTTCTTACGTAAAGCGGCTTTAAATTTTCATCAAAATAATGTTGCTAAGACATATGTGATGGCGGATGAAACTGCTCGGGTATGGGGATATGTTACATTAATGAATAGTGAAATTATTTTAAATGAAAACCAGAAGCCAGAAGAGCTTTATGACCCAACTCGGTACGAAGCATTTCCTGCAGTTAAAATTGCAAGATTAGCTATTGATAAATCTATGCAAGGTCAAGGATATGGTAAAGATATGCTTGAATGGGTTATTACTTTAGTTAGAGATAAAATTTCTCCGTTTGTAGGTTGCCGTTTTTTAGTAGTAGATGCTAAACAAGATTCTATTTCATTTTATCAAAAATCGGGTTTCAATTTGCTTGACATAGAAGCAATGGATGACCATCCTCCTATGTTTTTAGATTTAGATATGATAGCTCCAGAAAATTAATGTCTTGAAACCTAAAGTTAATTTCCATACAGAAGATAGCTATCAGAAGGAAGTTTAGTATCGCACTAATTCTCTGTTAATATTTTCATATTAAATTTTAAAGGAATAACTCTAACAAGATTTAGGATAATTTTTCAAATATAAATCAGGGATTATTCGTATCAATTGCTGTTCTTTATCTGAAAATTCTAAAATTAATTTTTCCTCGTTATTAGTAGGATAATAATTATAAAAATGCAACAATCTTCTAATATCAGTTCCATTAAAACGGTTATTAAATAATTTTCTAACTGAGTTGATATTCCATAATGCATAGCATAGCTTATTCCAAAAAATGGGATAGCATGCTACTCGTAATTTATTAATGCTTTTAGTTAAGATATCAGCTATTATGTAAGGGCTAGGATCTATAATAATAACTTTGCAATCGTGATCAACAATATATTCTCTTATCAGTTCGAAAGTTAGTGAATCATAGGCATCGACACCATCGTGAAAAAAAGAATACCCTATCAATATAATATAATTAAATCCATTTACTGTTAACTCATTTAAAAACGTTAAAAACTCCCCGTTATTTAAAAGTAATTTTTCGTTTTCTTTAGTTGCAAGATAAAGACTTTGCAAAAAAGGAGTTTCAATTTCGTAAAGTATAATGTCCGTAAGATTAGCTTTAATGGTTTTTTTCATTTCTGGGGTAACTACCCCGTGTAAGGAAACTAATCTGGGTTTATTTATAAATGCTTTAGCAAGGTTATCATGATTTAAAGTTACAATAAGAGAATCCTTGTGCATGCTATTAAATATTTCATATTCTGGACAACAAATCGGATATTTATCGAGGGAGTAAGTTAGAGCACATATCAATTTTAATATAGAAGGGGTAAAATGAATCGCATAATCTGAATAATCCATTTGTGCTTGGTCTATAAAAATATTACCATCAATATTTTTATAAATTTGATGAGGACTTCCTACTATTTTTAGTCTATGAAAGTCTTCTTCAGATAAGTTATGCGTACTCGAATTAGCTACAGGGATGACCCCAATATCTACGAGTAACTGTATAGCATCTTGGTACAAGTTGTATTTTGGTTTAATATACTGTGCTGAAGCACCTGCTCCAATCAAATATAATGTTTTTGATTGAAATGAGTTAAGTACAGCTCTAAGCGCATTTAAAATAATGTAGTTAGGAGGTAACATTTATAATTCACTTTTATGAGTTACTTAATAATATGCAATAAAAGTGCCACTTGCTGTTTCCAAAATCACGTAATTTCTTTAAAAATGACAGATCTCCAAAATTCTGGTGGTAATGGACTGCGGTATTTTATACACGTCAATATCACAGCAGATGCTGGCAACTCTTTTGATAAACTAAATGCTTGCACTTTACGAGACTTAGCCACAAATTGCTTAATACTTGTGGCTAAAGCTTGTTCTGGATCGTTTGGTATATTATCAAAATCAATAATTATATGAGCTTCTCCCTCGAACCCTAAACTTTTTTGGAAAATTTTTGAAGCCCAATCTTCTGGAGGTATCCAACTCATAAGGTCAATCGGAGTAACATTATGAAACTGCGTGCCATCTTCCGCTTGACCAAGTACTAGCTGTTGATAATAAAGTAATAAAAGCTCGTCACGTTGATCTTCATTCAAAGATAAACATAATTCAAGTATGCACAGTAAAACGGATGATGTTGTATCATTGGTAGGTAACGAGACCACATTGCTGTGATCCCGTCCCATAAGAACGGATCGTGCCACTTTCATGGCAATCCGCTCAAATCTTTTCAAGGCCAACTTCGGTTGACCCAGCTATCCTGTTTCATTTGGTGCATTTCGACTGGAGACGGTTGTTTTGACTTTGCGTCATTCTTTACCGGTTTGCGCTCTCGCTCATCAAAGTACTCCGTAAAGCGAGGGTCAAATGGTATTGCTTCCGCCTTAATCTTAGTATGCCTCTTGATTGCAACAGAGCTTGCCTTGAGAGAGTCTACATAGGTAATCTCGTTGCCTTCTTTAGTGGTTCTTGCAGAAAAAATCCAATCTTTTGATCCTTGGCTTCGAAAATATTTCTTCTTTAGCCATGGTGCTCCTTTCCGTGTATGCCTGCGACGAGCCCAACTCCACAAAGCCATGTGAATGCAGTGATCCACATAGCTAAACGTTCTTTTTGCACAGCTAAACCGAAAATAGTTAGCCCATCCTCGAATTTTTGGATTCAGTAGATGAATTAGATTTTCTGGTTTTGCGGTGGGGTTTGATTTAATGGTTTCTCTGATACTAGCTAGAACGTGTTTGACGCTCTTCTTCGAGGGCTTGGTAATACATTTGCCCTTGTATTTGCGTATATTAATGCCAAGAAAATCAAACCCATCATCAATGTGCGTGATCTTGGTTTTCTCTTGCGAGAGCTCCAAGCCACGCTCATGCAGAAAAGACTCCACCAATGGTTTTACTTTTGTCTCCAATACTTCTTTCGATGCACCCGTTATGATAAAGTCATCAGCGTAGATGCTGAAATGGACTTTATCTTTGCGTTTGGATACGGCTTTGAGTACCATATCCTCTAATCCGCTGAGCGTTAGGATTAAAAGTGTTGGGGACGCTAGACCGCCCTGAGGAGTACCCAGTTCTGTTTGATAGAATACGTCTTGATCAATGTAGCCAGCTGACAGCCATTTATTAAGAATTTCTTTATCCATTAAGATGTTATCCCTTAACCAATCATGGGAAATTTTGTCAAAACAGGATTTAATATCTGCCTCAAGAATCCATTGCGCAGAGCCTTTCCTTGATAAAGCATAGTAACAAGCTCCGATAGCATCAGCCGCAGATCTCTTTGGACGAAATCCGTAGCTGTTCTTATCTGCATGAAACTCTGCTATTGGTTCAAGCGCAAGCAAGTATAGCGCCTGCATTCCTCTACATTTCATAGATGGAATTGAAAGGGATCTTTGGCGCCCATCCTTTTTTGGAATATAAATCCGCCTGAGTGGTTGAGTTTTGTAACCCTTCCGTGTCAATGATTGGGCTGCCTCCATTTTCTGTTGTGGTGTTTTCCAAATGATTTTATCTATCCCAGGCGTTTTACCGCCTCGGTTTTCTACTACCCTTTTTACTGCCAATACTTTGGCATAAAAAGAGTGCGTCAGTATCCATTGCAAGGCTTTCACTTTGCCATGACGACCTCTGCTAATAGCTTTCGCAATACGAATTTGTAGTCGATGTACCTCAGCCTTTGCGGTTTTCCAATCAACGAAATCCCATAGTAAAGAAGATGAAGACGCACCAGTCAGCGGTATTGCAGCTGCCGTCATTTGCTTTTCCTCATGCTATCGATTCTCCAAATAATCTTGCGCTAAAGACCAGTCTGCCGTGGGCTCACTTTCGTGCCTGATTATATTTATCAGTATCCCTGTCATTACAACAGGACATTCGCTTTTGCAGACCTCCTCCACCCGCATAATCATAGGTGAATCTTGCGATGCACTGTCCCAGAATAGGAATTATACGGGGTTGCCACGTTTCACTTCACAAACAGAGTGGGTTAGGTTCTTTCTTATCCGCCGACAGTCATGTTATCCGTGAAAGCCGAAGAACCCAATCAGCTTTCTTGACTGCTGCACCGTTTTGGTTAGAGCCTATCAGCATCTTTGGCTCCCTTGTCATCACGGCGTTTATATGAAAGTTCACATTACATTAACCATACCACTCATCTCTAGCTCCTCTCCGCATTGATGCTAGCAGATTCGATTTGTCTTCACAGACTCATCTACGGTTTCCCGCGGCTCCATTGTCCCCAGAGCTTCAGACCACCAGATTACTCCGGTCGCCTGTCTAGGTAGAGAACTACTGACGGAACAGTAGGTTGCATACAGATGGCTGCCTGCTGCAACAGTTTGTATAGCGACATCGTGTCGCACGGGTTTAATGACAGGAATGGGGCAAATACGAATTACAACCCCTTAAATAGGTTATAATTCAACCATATTGTCATAATTAAAAAAATTTAACTCTAACAAAATAGCCTTGATTTTTGCTTGTTAAATTGATAGCAAGCTATATTCCATAAGGCATTAATTCGTTATAGTTTACGTCTAAACTAATCGCATAAAAATGAAATCAATTCATCAAGAGCTTTCCTTGAAAACCTAATCGCATAAGAATCATTATGCGATTAGTTGTTTATCAACCCATCGCATAATTGGTTTTAATATGGTACATTATCTCATTAAAATCTAATCGCATAATTATAAATGGCTAAAAATGCTTATATTGAGAGCTACATTACCTATCAAAAATCAACTGATAAATCGCCTGCAACGTTGGCGAGTTATCAAAGCGACTTGATCCAATTTGTCATTTGGTTTGAGTCAATCAATGGTGTGGAAATGAAGTTGCTTAACATTACGCCAACCGATGCGCGCCAATATAAACAACATTTGATTGATTTGGAGCTCAAGCCGCCAACAATTAACCGCCGACTGCTGTCACTGAAATATTTTTTAGAATGGGGATGGGATACGAAGAAAATAAAATATCGATTTCCATTGCCAAAGACAGTTAAACATTCACAGTCAATGCCTAAATGGCTAACTCGAACTCAGCAAAATCAATTGCTTCGTCACATAGAGCAGTATGGTAGCAAAAGGGACATTGCCATTGTGAAAATATTGTTAAATACGGGCTTACGTGTCAGCGAATTATGTGATCTGAAGTGGGCGCACGTCACCATGAGTGAGCGCAAAGGTAAGCTGTTGGTTAATGTTGGCAAAGGATGCAAGTATCGTGAGATCCCCTTAAATAAGGATGCACGCCTTGCTTTATATAATTTGGATTATACAATACACGCCGGCAGCGATGTTTTTGTATTTAAAGGCCAGCGGGGAACACTTGGCCCCCGTGGCGTACAGTTGATGCTAAACCGGTTGAATATTCCTGGTGATCTTGGTGTTATCTCACCCCACCAGTTTAGACATACTTTTTGTAAAAATTTGGTTGATGCAGGTATTAGCTTGGAAAAAGTGTCCTCATTAGCTGGACATCAACGATTAGATACCACAAAATTATACTGCCAACCCTCATTTGATGATCTAAGTGAAGCCGTTGAAAAAATCGGAGAAATTGACTAATGCGTTTGATGGAGGTACTACCCGACAAAGAGGCCAAGTGT
>CAJCIZ010000153.1 GCA_903970525.1 Myxococcales bacterium
TGCTTATCAACGCATAGCTGAGAAATGGAATCAGCCAATGCATAACTGGGCGCTAATTGTTTCGCAGCTTGATATTTATTTTGAAAAACGATTAAATATTGAATTGTGATTTTAGGGTGACACAGTTAGATGAACCCTCTCTTTATTTAATGCGTGCTAGTTTTAAAACCATGATGGCGCGGAAGACAATTATTATGACCATCATCACAAAAACCGGCTAATTTACACACTTAATCTGACAGTCTCCCTACTAAATGGTCTGCTTGACGTGCGAAGAGTGCGTGACGGTCTTAATAAACATTTCGCATGGCATACTCAATTCTTTTTTATAATCTTCTGGTAGTTTACAGCCCATTCTCATGCCATCAAGAACAAAAGGTAAAATAGCTTTTCGTTTTTCCTCGTCATCTTTCGCTAGAGTGTCAAATGTGGCCCTGATTTGGCTAAATGTGGCATGAGTGGCCTGTATTGACATAAAAGTCTCATGTAAGTTAGGATCCAGTTTTGCCATTAATGGTCCATAGATATTTTCGATTATCTTAGTTGCAAAATTATTTCTCCGACTACTACCACCTGCTATTAGATCATCAGAAGCGCCAAGCTTAAACATATTACCTAACGATAAATCTTTTTTACATGCTTGCATTGAATTAAATAATACCTCCCCCTTATCATTTCTAACCTCTCTAGCTTTGAGCAAAGCATCTGTGTTTTTTAAAATATATTCTAGGTGTGTTGGATCCACGCTCTTTAAATCTGCAGATTTCAGATTTGCGTTGTTTTTATCTATCAAATCTAAAACCGCTTCAATTTCTGTAAATAACTGTTGGATTTTAATGGGGCTTCTTTTGTCTATATCATCTAAACAATCCATAAATGCAGCATTGAAATCAGCTTTGTTTTCATTCAGGTTATGTACAACTTGATCAATTCCTTGTTGTGAGGATAATTTTTCTACAATAGGATCTACGACCGATCCATCCGATTGATCTGACGATCCAACTGAACTTGCATCTGAGCTTGCATCTGAACTTACAGCGGAATCAGTAATATCTGCAGATGAATGCTGAGAAGAAAGAAAACGTCTTAGATGTTTTATTGGAGAGGCTGCCGCTAGACTACTTACAGCAGTTTGTACTTTTTGTGCTGTTTCTGCTGCAAGATCGGCCATAGTGGCGGAGTCTTTTGCTTTAAGCTCTTTATGCATCATCTCAATCAATTCCAATAAATTTCCCCTTGGAAAAGCATATGCCCCTTCTTCTGAAGAAGTATACATCAGTACATATGCTTCCAGTCTAATAAGATCTGCCCAAGTAAAATTACTAACCTTGTTGAAACTAACCCCATATTGTTTTTTGTTTCTATCTCTTTCGTCTATGTCTTTATATAATCTTTTTAATTCTGCTTGAAAGATCCATAAACCACTCTCTTGATTCTTACAATTTATATATATCTCCTCGATCGAACTATACTTAGGCATTTTGTTAGTCCCCAAAGCTTAAACAGTTACCCGCAGTGTAAGACACGATAGAAATGATTAAGTTCCTGGTTCATTTTTTAATGACATACAAACATTCAAGGGAGGATATTTGCGATGTGAAGTTTCCAATTATTGACCAACCGTCCTATACTTATCAGCAGCAACGTTTCTACATTTTTCAACGAGACCGACATATGATACTCGAGGCGATTTTACTGATAGCAATTATTGCTACCGGCTTTATAGTGTGTTTGGATAAAATCCTGTACCCACGTCACAGCCGTCTATTCCGCGGCAAGCCCAAGCTAGTGACATTTTCGCAAGGTGCATTTCCATTATTGATAGTAATTTTATTGTTACGTTCGTTTACCTTCGAGGCATTTAAAATTCCCACCGGTTCAATGAAGCCAACCCTGGTCGAAGGCGACATAGTCGTGGTCGATAAATATTCCCTAGGTTTACGGGTCCCGTTGTTGGGTTATAGATTTACTGCGGGAGAGCCAGAGCGTGGCGACATCGTGGTGTTTCGCGGCACAGTGGATGGTGAAAAGGCTAGCGTAATCAAGCGTATTGTGGGTTTGCCGGGCGATCATATTCGTTACCAAGATCGCACTCTGTACGTGAACGGCAACCCAGCGATCCAGTTGAACATTACCGGAGACATCGATAACCTCGCCAACGGCAAACAGATGAAGGTGATCCGCGCCACAGAAGATCTCGGCAACAAACAACACGAAATTTTTATGGCTATGTACGACATTGAAGATGAAAGCGCGTACAAATACAAAGACCTCGTAGTACCCAAGAACTCCTACTTCGTGCTAGGCGACCACCGCAGCAACAGTATCGACAGCCGCTACCTGGGCGTGCTGGCCGATAAGCAACTTATAGGCAAGGCCAGGTTTATCGCGTTTAGCTTGGACTGGGCGCATAAAGCAGTGCGTTGGAAGCGCATGGGCGGGTTGGGTTAGTGGCTACGATAGACTCAACCTAATTTATTTAAATGTCTTATAGAATGTCACCACTGAATCACGCCCATCTTTTAAACTTTTAGTTTTTTTCAAATTTTGCTCTAATTTTACTTGTGCTTCCCACGCTTGTTTCGTTCGCATTTCTTTGTGAAGTATTGCCAATAACTCTTATTCTATCACCTGCATTTGAAGTGGCGCTGGTAGTTTTGGTCTTATTATAACCTGGAGTAATAAAGCCTTTTGTTGCTGTACCAGTAGAAGCAGAAGCGCTAACCCTTATGCCATCAGATTCTGTTCCACGTTCATTAAGAAAAGCTTGATTATCATTACTTAAATCAGCTCCATCGAAGATACACTCTGAAGCAGATAAAATACCATCCCCACCTGCACGCTATAATGACCCCCATAATTTAGACCAGCAAAAATCAAGAATTTGAGAGATAATAGCCCCCTGCTGGGGGTTAAAAATGGCGAAGAAACAGTGGTCTGCAGCAATGAAGTTTGAAATTGCATTGTTGGCGATCAAAGGTGA
>CAJCIZ010000154.1 GCA_903970525.1 Myxococcales bacterium
TGCTCAACATGCAAGCGCTGCTGGAGTCTATGGACACACAATCCTATGGTCGTTTTATTCGTTTAGGTAACGGTGAATTTATTGAGCTCACCAGTCAGCTAAAAAAACAACTGAGCCTGCTGCACGCCATCTCTGATGGGAGTAGAATTAACTCACTTGGCGCGCAAGTGCTCTCTGATATTGCAGCAGAAGCCGAAAATACAACCTTTGATGAAGGCTGGCAAGCGCATCTGCAGAAACTAAAAAAGATGAAAAACCATAACCCCAAGGTTCCCTCTACCTTACAAGCCTCACTGCGTGACTACCAAATTGAGGGGTTTCAGTATCTTTCACGCTTGAGCTACTGGGGCATAGGTGCATGCCTAGCTGATGATATGGGGTTAGGAAAAACCATCCAAACCATAGCACTTCTGCTCGAGCGTGCAAAAAACGGCCCTTGCCTGGTGATTGCGCCAACTTCTGTGGGCTTTAACTGGATTGAAGAGTTAAATAAGTTTGCCCCAACACTGAATGTACACAATCTACGCAGCGATAATCGCGCTGCTTTGATTGACAAAGCAGACCAATTCGATGTTGTTATTTGTAGTTATGGTTTATTGCAACATAATGATGAGCTACTCACTGAAAAGCAATGGGAAACCATTGTTCTTGATGAGGCCCAAGCCATTAAAAACCCCCAAACCCAACGCTGGAAAACGGTAATGAAACTAAAGGGGAAAAATCGCATCGCCTTATCAGGAACGCCTATTGAAAATCATTTAGGTGAGTTGTGGAGTATCTTTAGCTTTATTAACCCAGGCCTTCTGGGTTCGATTCAATCGTTCCAAAATAAATACGCTACTCCTATTGAAAACAGCAAAGCCCCGGAAAAGGTTCAGGCCCTAAAAACACTGGTGTCTCCCTATATTTTAAGACGCATCAAATCGGAGGTATTAACGGAGCTTCCACCAAAAACAGAGCAAATCATTCATATTGAACCAACAGAAGAAGAAGTTGCTTTTTATGAGGCATTACGTCGCAGGGCCGAAGAACGTATGACTCAGCTGATGGAGGAGAATAACCGTATTGCCGTATTGGCAGAAATTACTAAACTTCGGCAAGCGTGCTGTGACAGCACCTTGGTCGATGCGTCACTAAGCATAGGAAACAGCAAACTCAATACTTTTATTGAAACAGTAAAAAATATTATTGACAATGGGCATAAAGCACTAGTGTTCAGTCAATACGTATCTTTTCTACACCTTGTCAAAAAACGCATAGAGGATGAAAAAATAAGCTATCAATATTTAGATGGCTCTACCCCTCCTGCCCAGCGCAAGAAATCAGTTGAAGCATTTCAATCTGGAGAAGGAGATTTATTTCTCTTAAGCTTGAAAGCAGGCGGAAGCGGTTTAAATTTGACCGCAGCAGACTATGTGATTCATCTTGATCCTTGGTGGAATCCAGCTGTAGAAGACCAGGCCTCTGATCGGGCTTATCGTATTGGTCAAGAGCGTCCTGTGACAATCTATCGGCTTATCATGCAAAACACCATTGAAGAAAAAATCATCCAGCTGCATCAGAAAAAACGTGACTTAGCGAGTGAACTTCTCAGTGGTCAAGGAGTTAGCGGTAAACTATCAAATCAAGACTTGATGGGTTTAATTCTACCCACTGGAGCAATGACTTCA
This sequence comes from Myxococcales bacterium, assembly GCA_903970525.1. GTDB lineage: Bacteria > Pseudomonadota > Gammaproteobacteria > DSM-16500 > DSM-16500 > UBA5158. Next base: position 1,671 of record CAJCIZ010000154.1, read on the forward strand.
AAAAAATCGAATGCGTCGCTCCATCGATTATCGACTGAGGTAGACAAGTGATCTTTACCATTTTTTGAGTTAATTAATTTATATAGCTTACGAGCTATAGGCGATAACAACAGAACCGAGGTTCCACATATGAATAATAAAATGGACATACGCTGGATTCAGCGTTTTACCAATTATAAGAAAGCATTATCACAACTTGAAAAGTTTATTGCTAAAGGGAAATTAAACGAACTGGAAGAGCAAGGTTTGATCCAGGCCTTTGAGTATACCCATGAATTGGCCTGGAATGTTTTACGTGATTATTTGCGTGAAAAGGGTCATATTAATCTCTATGGCTCACGTGATGCCACACGCGAGGGATTTAAGCTAGAATTAATCCAAGATGGCGAAACATGGATGGATATGATTAACGATCGTAATAGAACAAGTCATACTTATAATCAGGCAACAGCTGATCAGATCGCAAATAATATTACACAACGGTTTTTTCCATTATTTTTAGATCTACGAGACACTATGGAGAAACTAGTAAATGTTGGCTTATGAATTTGGACTAAAACAAACAACGATAGAGCGTATTCGTAATGTGTTTCTAGCTTACCCAGAAATTAAAGAGGTATTGCTCTATGGTTCACGTGCGATGGGTAATTATCGACAAGGATCAGATATCGACCTAACCTTGTTAGGTGATAAATTAACATATACCCAATTGAGTCAAATTGAAACAGAACTTGATGAGTTAATGTTGCCCTATTCTATTGATTTATCACTGTTCGATCATATTGAGAATCAAGATCTAGTTGATCATATCCACCGTGAAGGTAAAGTTTTTTATCATCGGCCTGATGGTTCTAATGTAATGAACCACCCCACCCACTAAGTTGGTAATTTATAATAACCAGCTTAGTATTCGAATTGGATCATTTGAACTGGATGGGAGATTCATAATGAATATTAGCTTATTAGGACTAGATATAGCCAAGAATATTTTTCAAATACATGGAGTTGATAGCTCGGGTAAAAAAGTATTGAAACAAAGAATTGAGCGAAACAAATTATCAGAATACATTGCCAATTTGCCTTTATGTACTATAGCTATGGAGTCTTGTGGTGGATCAAATTATTGGGCTCGTGTTTTTCAGAGACAAGGGCATACAGTAAAGTTAATTAGTCCACAGTATGTAAAGCCTTTTGTTAAGACGAATAAGAATGATGCTAATGATGCAGAAGCAATTACGGAAGCGGCAAGTAGGCCATCGATGCATTTTGTTCCGGTGAAACAGGTTGAGCAACAAGATATTCAATCGATACATCGGGTCCGAAGTCGTTTAGTTAAAAATAAAACTGCGTTAATCAACGAAATTCGAGGACTCAATTTAGAGTATGGTATTGCAATGCCTCAAGGAGCGAAAAAGGTAAAAGGCCTATTACGAATCATTATTGATGATCAGGAAAATGAATTAACGGTCACGTCTCGTGAGTTGATGCAAGAGTTATATGAGGAATTAGTTGAACTGGAAGAGAAAGTTGCCAAGATAGATAAGAAGATAAAGCTACTTTGTAAAAATAATGAGATATGCCAACGTATTTTAGCTATCCCAGGGATAGGGGAGCTTACCGCCACTGCAATTATTGCTGCGGTTCCTAATGCAAATGAGTTTAAAAATGGGCGTCATATGGCTGCCTGGCTAGGATTAGTTCCTCAACAATCTTCTAGTGGTAATAAGCAAATTTTATTAGGAATTAGTAAACGTGGAGATAGGTATTTACGAACCTTATTAATCCATGGAGCCAGAGCAGCCCTGTGTCTTTGTAAGAATTTAAAAAGTAAGTATGGTGATTGGCT
>CAJCIZ010000155.1 GCA_903970525.1 Myxococcales bacterium
TATGATTCAAGTAGATGATATTGTTAAGACCCTGGATTATATATTAAATCTGTCACCTGCTGTAGCAATCCAGGAAATCGTAATGCAATGTAGAAGTAAGTTAGTTGAGGAATAGTGAATATTTTATTGAGATAAAGCCAATGACAATCAAAAGAATATTAATACTCGTAGCTATGGAAAAAGAAGCGAAGCCAATCATTGATAAAATGAAAATGCATAAGTCGGATTCAATGAGTAATTTCAACAGGGGTCTCAATGTTAGCTAGCACACAAGAAGAAAAGAAAATGGCTGAAAATAATGCTGCTGTAAAAGAAATGGAAGCAGCGGGGATCGCAGAGGTAGTACAATTAAGAGGAGTTCCATTTATTGCTCTTAAGAAAATTACAGATCTGGTTGATACAGATGAATGCACACAAAATTAATTTACTAACAATTTCAATGGTCTTATTGCTCGAGGATATGCAAAAGTCCGTTGAAATTTGAAAGAGTGGCTCTTTCATGGAATACTGTATTTTCGACGATTCAGTACCCAAACACTAGGAGCCACAAATGTTAGTAAACACGAAGCAAAGAAAAAAGGCAATGGCTGGTTTTAGAGAAGTATCGGGCAAAGAAAAAACACTTAGTATGTTGGTCAATGTCATCAACAATGGTAAACAAGCCTTGGACGCATTGATGTTAGACATGGGGCGATCCATAGCTGAAAGCATTATGCTCATGGAGCGAGAAGAAATTGCAGGCCCCGATTATTATCCAACAAGCCCAACTATTCAAAAATGGGCCTATGAAGACAGCTCAGTGTATGTTGGAGATCAAAAAATCAAGGTAAAACGTCCGCGCCTAAGAGATGTTGTAACAGGCGAAATCCCCCTTCAGTCTTACCAAGCTCTTCGCCAATCAGGCCAATTTTCCGAGGAATTACTGGAAAAAATGTTGCGAGGTCTGTCAGCCCAAAAATACGAAGAAACGGTGATAGAGTCCGCTAAAGCATTTGGTGTGTCACCTTCTGCTGTATCCAAGAAGGTTGTTGAAGTGACCGCCAAGAAGCTCAGAGAGTTCCAGGAACGCAGCCTCACCGACTTCAAACCATTTGCCCTATTTCTTGATACGATTCATCGCGGCGGTGAAGCATTTTTAGTTGCACTTGGTGTAAATATAAATGGAGAAAAAATGGCACTTGGCTTCTGGCAGGGAAGCTCTGAGAATCATGAAATTTGCAAAGACTTATTTGCCGAGTTAGAGAGTCGCGGCCTTGCACTATCGAAAAAGATTCTATTTGTGACGGACGGCGGCACAGGAATAATCAAAGCGCTACGGGATCGATTCGGCAAAAAACTGCTACACCAACGATGCGCAATACACAAAAGTCGCAACCTGCAAAAGCATCTAGCCAAGAAGTATCGCAAGGAAGCTCACAGGCGGCTTATGGCTGCACTCGAGCAGAACGCCTACACTGATGCAAGACAAATGCTCCTAGAGCTCGAGAGGTGGCTCAGAGAGAGGAATGAATCAGCAGCTGATTCTCTGTTAGAAGCGTTTGATGAATTGATCACATTGCATAGACTAAAAGTACCAGCTCTTCTTCGGAAAACATTAATCACAACGAATCCAATTGAGAGTATGTTTTCTCTTGTTCGTCATAGTGAAAGAAACATAAAGCGTACGAGAGGCAGTAAAATGTTGCAGCGTTGGCTAGGTACAACGCTATTGCATTGTGAGAAACATTTTTATAAGATACGAGGATCTGATGAAATTTGTCAGGTCATTGCAACCATTGAATCAGATAAAATCTGTGATATTAAGCAGGTTGCATAAATGAAATATTTTCAAGCCGCTCTAAAAATTTCAACGGGAAAAAGCATATCCTCTTAAGATACTTTACAAGTAAATCGATTATTTTTTGAGAGAAAAAATCCGGCAATCCGTGGCCTAATTTTTCTATTACTTCTAAATGACTGCCAGGAATTGATTCTGCTAATTGTTTTCCATGTTCTAAAGGGAAAACAGGATCATGAGTGCCATGGATAATAAGGCAAGGAACATTAAGTTTTTTTAATTGCTCCGCTCTTGGTGAAGCGCAAATCATTGCTAATAAAGTTCGCTTAAATCCGGCTGGATAATGCGCGCGATTAACTGCTATTGTTAGCTGGTGTTTTATTTTATCTTCATCATAATAATCTGGATGATTATAAATTTTAAATAATCGTAATTTATTATTAACAATAGATTTCAAAGACTGCTCTTCTGAATTCATTGACGATGCAAAAAATTCTAATACTTCTTTTTTAGCTGGCGGCAATCCTGGGTCACCCGATGTACTATAAATACAAGTTAAACTAAGCACACGCTGCTGATAATTTAAAGCAACATATTGCGCGATGATTCCGCCCATCGATGCGCCTACAATATGCGCTTTATCGATGTGGAGTTCGTCTATTAACTTGATAACATCAGAAGCCATATCTTCTAATGTATAGGGTGGCTTAAATAATTTCCCTTGCTGTTTTGCTGCAATTGCTTCGCCAAAATTTGCAACTCCCAATTCATCATAATGATAAGACAGACCTGAATCTCTATTATCAAATATAACAACATAAAATCCGTTATCGGCTAAGCCTTGTGTTAATGTTGGCGGCCAATCAATTAATTGACCGCCAATGCCCGCAATTAAAATGATGCATGGATTTTTGGCATTCCCAAAAGTTTCATAGCATATCGGAAATAATTTATTCATGTCTTACTCCTTATTAACCCAGCAACCATGGAAACCAAAAGGAATCCGGTGAGGTAATTGAACAATAGCAAGTGGTTCAGCATCAATTTGTTTTGCATCTAGAATTACCAAATCACTTCTATTAAATGCTTCACGATAAACGTAACTTAGCAAGAAGCCATCACCCTCTTCAGCATTCACTGAACGAGGAACAAAAATCGGCTCTAAAGGATATGAGCCTTCGCCAAAGTAATGGACTTGCTTTTTGTTTGTTGTCACATCGTAATGAATAATAGAATCAAAAAGATTTGGTACACTTTTACTAATCGTGCCGTTCATAAAGGCATGACGATTATTTCGACCTGTAAATCTCTCATCAATACGCGGAAATTCCACATTAATATCATCTAATCGTTCTTTAGTTATGGTTCTCTTTTTAAGATCAAAAATCCATCGCGTAAAGTAATTCACATAAGTGACATCATCATCTGCAAAAGCAATCGCATCACTAGCTATATCATCGATAACGACCATTTCTAAAATAATCTTATCCTTTTCCTCGCGCGCATTTACTACATGAAAACCTAATGCTGCTTGATCTTCAAATAAAATCACATCACTTTCTTTTCCATATCTTGGCATAATTGCAAAACGAGTGTTTAAATTCGGTTCCCATTTGAACATAGGCTCACCCCGTATCATGCGCTGAAAATCCCAAGTTAAAGGAAAAAGCGGAAAAATATTAAAGTGTTCCGTGATGGCAAAATCATGCATCATACATTTGAACGGCATAGTAATCTTTTCTTGATGCGTTATTTTACCGTTTTTATTTACGATAAAATAATTAAAATCAGGACCAAAATAACTATAAAAAATTAACTCTCCCGTCACAGGATCAATTTTTGGATGTGCCATCATGCTTCGATTAAATACTTCATTAAAAGTATAGGGGTTACATCCCATTAGAGTATCTTTTGTTATCTCAACTGGCTGACTGCCCTCATTAAGCGCTAACAATTTATTGTGATGCCAAATCACATTAGTATTTGCAGTGTTACGAGCAAGATGCTTAACTGAATCATCACAAGCACCATTATCACGCATGCCACCAAATAAACTTTTTCTGGCTTTACGCTCAGCTAAAAATCTTTCGGTACGTATCCAGCGATTTTTATAATGCACGTGACCATTGCTAAATATGATTGCATGAATCATGCCGTCGCCTTCAAACATATGGTACTTGTCAGAGTAGACATATTGGGGATTGGGTCCGTTACGAAAAAAAGTTCCGTTTAATTCTTCAGGAATTTTCCCGATCACAATTGGATCGTTAATATCACATTCTAAAGAAATAGGTTCCCAAACCCCTTGTAAAAAAGAATTTTTTGGCAATGGTTTACTCATGACTTTTCTCCCTGAATTTTCATCCATTTTTTATATAAACGTTGCCATGCTTCTTTACTATTTGGGTTTGCCCAATCATATCCTATTAATTTCCAATCATTATCTTCGGCATTAAAACCAAGATTATTAATGTAATCTGCATCACAAATAAAAAATTGGTTTTTAAAGGGTAATATAAAACCACTATTTGATTGCTGATAAGATTTGGCTTCTGCGTAACTTGAAAACCATTGATTAAGATATCCACCACGAAAAAACGGTAATTGGCATTTTAACTCTGACCAGGATTTGAAATTTTTTTCAATCGCAATGAGAGCAAGCGCATGTTTTCGCTTAACATCGGCTTGAATAATTTCTTCGATAGTAAGATTTTCAAATTCAGGCAAACGCTTGAATCGTTTCGCAGCTTTGCGGGAGCGTTCTTGATCTTTTGAATTGAGTGATTTTAATAAGATGGAAGCTTGAATTTTACATTCATCTATACTAAAAGCTTTGTGAGGCTTATTCATAATAATACCCTTCGTTTACGCCAGATACCCACATTCCAGCTATACAAAAGGCCAATGAATAAATAGTAGAATCAACTATTAACCTAGGGTGAGATCCTCTTTTGTGGGTATAGGCGCCCCTTGGAGCCTGTGCATATAGTAAGCTATGCAGGGGTATTTGTAAATAGCTTACTGCAACCTTGTTGCACTTGGCTTAAGATTCTGCCAGACAAGCAATGGGGAATGATTTCGATTATTTAAATAATTAACAAGAACTAATTATCCTCTATTCTTATTTCCATCGCTCTCATTAGTGGAAACACTCGGATCTTGATGAATAATTAATGATTCAGAATCTGAGTTATCGCCGATATCAGACTTTTGTGACTCTGATTTACGCCAAAATGAAATACTTTGGCTTTTTAGTGACCCTGAAGGAGTAATTTTTTTAATTGTTTCTTCTGTTGAATTAGCACTAACTTTTTGTTCTTTTATCTTATTTTCTGAAGTTTGTTTTTGAATTTTTGTAATTAAATCAGCTGTGATGTTGTTACCGCCAAGACCAATTGCCGTTTGTAAAGTTTTTTCGGCTATTTCTTCCAATGCTCTTGGTGTTATCAAGCCATTGTTACTGAGATCTAATCTTTTAACATTAGCACAAGTTGCTAATGCTATCGCTCCACGATCACTTATATTGTTGCTTTTAAAATTATATTGTTCAATCCAAGGTAAATTTTTAATTAATTTAAAAATTGATTCATCAGATAAGTTATTTTGCTGCAATTGTAGATCGATAATATGTCTCTTCGTTTTAAGTAAATCAACAAATTCATCGGTATCTTCATCGGATAGACAACCTTGTAAGTCTAATTGTGATGACTCACAATGGTTAATAAAATATATTGTTGTATCTAATAATGGCATCTTTGTTTACCTCTTAACAATTACATCGATATATTTAAAAACGAAAAGGCTTATTGTGTTGTTCGTTCTGACCTGTTTCAACTAGATTATTCTCAGAAGATGTAGGTATGTTATTATCAGAATTTGAGGCAATTATATGCCCCTTTAAATTGATTATCATGTTGTAACTTAGATACATAAGATTTATTTAATTGATCTAAAAAGTCGTTTTCAATGAGTCGCGTCATTCTCGGTGCACTAACCTCTAAAAACGTAGGATACTGCACTTATTCAATTGTTACGCAGTCCTCTCATCAACCTGTTAATGTCATCGTGAGAAACTATAAGCGTACGCCTTTCACGGAAGGGGGTTGTGATGATGCTATTTCCCACGGTCAAGGTGGTATGACATCGGTGCCGGTTGTGAATGTTTCAATGGTGTGGCACGGCTAATTAGCTATCAAAATAATCATTTAACAGTTTGACAGTGATAGGTTTAAGTACTTGGCTGCCGTAAGATCGATCTGTTGGGGCCGGTGCTTGCTTATCACTGAGATTGCTAACAAAAATGCATTGCTCTGCCCCACTTTCAATAAATCCTACATACCAACCGTCTCGTATTTTACCGCTGTTATTTCCATCATGGCTACGTCCGCGCCAACCGGTACCTGTTTTGCCGTAATAATTAGCGCCATTTTCAAGCTTTCCTTGGTATAAGTTTTCTTTAGTCTGTGTGATGGCAGCATGAGAAACAGGGAATGAATTCTGAACCATGGCATTTAAGAAATGTAATTGTTCCATAGCAGAAATCTTTAAGCTACTTGATAACCAAGTATGAGTGAGTCCATTGTCTTTGCCAGGGTCACCACTGAAATCTTGGTTGCCATACTGAAACTTTGCTAAATACTGTTTGATACGAGCATAGCCTAACTGAGGTGTCAGTCGTTGAGAAACCCAAACAGCCGAATATTTTAACCAGGATTTTGGCGTCTGATCTTGATTCCAGTCGAGTAATTCTCTTTTTTTACCATCCCATTTGAAAACAGTATTTTGTTGGATAATGCCTTGATCAAATGACATTAAAGACAGTGCAATTTTAAACGTAGAATCAGGAGAGATTTGTTCATTACAGCGATTATCGGGATTCTATTCGCTGATAATTTTATGCTTATTCACATTATATAAAATAAAACAGGCGTGATAATTTTTTAATAATTCTGCGTACTTAGTTACAGAGATTTCATGTGCTGACGCACTAATTGCAGTTGTTGCTAATATCAAAGCGACGAGTTTATTCATGAATGATTCCTGTTTGCTTAAGTTACTGCAGCTTTAGATTCGGGTCGTTTAATCATTTGTTCCCCATCGCCTGGCTTTAGACGTAGGAAAATTAAAATAGAAATAAAAGTTAAAAAACCCATAGCAAAAAATGTTTGATGAAAAACATGTGTGCTAAGTTGTAAATTTGGCGCGTAAAACCGCAGCAATAAAGCGCAGATTGCGACACTAAAACTTTGTGACAATTGCTGCGTGGTGCTCACAATACTGGTTGCGGCACTCATATCGTCAGATGAAATCTCTGCGTATGAAAGAGAATTCATTGAGCTATATTGTACAGAAGTCAAAAAGCCAAAAATAAATGTGAGAGCAGCAATGGTATAAATTGAGGTTGATTCACCTATAATCATAAACGCCCATAAACAAAATCCAACTAACATAGTATTTAAGACCAATAATTTTCTAAATCCCAGCCAGCGTATGAGGCGAATGACAAAGAATTTTACGAGTACAACGCCAACAGCCGTAGGTGCTAATAAAATCCCTGACAGTTGCGCGTTAAATCCCATAGCAATCTGCATGAGCAAGGGTAATAAAAACAAGACACCGCCAAACGAGACGCGCGACAATAAATTTCCTAAAACAGAAATTCTAAAAGTGCGTGCTTTGAATAATTTTGTATTCACGATGGGATGTTTTTGGTGTCTTGAACGTAACACATAACAAGTGAGCAGAAAGACGGAGCCTAACAGAATGGTAATGAGATACTCTTTTGAAATATTGGATTCACTCAATGCAGACAAGCCAAAGGTTAAGCTGCCAAGTCCCGCGCCAAATAAAACGAAGCCTAATTTATCGAGTGAATAAGTTTTTTGTGGCGCTGAATATTTTATAAAGCCTTGCGCTATGCAAAGCGCGAGTATACCAACGGGAATATTCACCCAAAAAATCCACTGCCAAGAAAAATAATGTGTGATCACGCCACCTAAAACAGGGCCTAACATTAAGCCTAGCGCCCCTACCATCACTACCCTGCTCATGGTGACCACTAATTCATGACGTTCAAAAGTCCGCAGTAAAATTAAGCGCCCAACGGGTAAGGTGAGAGATCCGCCCAATCCTTGCACGGTGCGAGCAATGACTAATTCCGTTAAAGAGTGCGAGAACCCACACCAGGCAGAGCTCGCCGTAAAAACAGCCAGTGCAACGACAAACACACGTTTAATACCAAATTTATCCGCTATCCAGCCACTAATTGGAATGAAGACCGCAAGGCTTAAGAGATAAGAGATCAAGGCAATTTTTAAATCGACTGGGTTGACTTGTAGGCTCCGAGACATCACAGGAATGGCTGTATTGATGATCGTGCTATCTACCGTTTCCATAAACATCGCTAAAGAAATGATGAATGGGATAATTTGTTTATATGAAAATGGCATCTTGTTTCCTAACTTAAACTAATATAATCAATAATATAGTATATTTGATTTCCTGTCTTATCACCTTTATAATCGCCAACTTTTACTCTTAATATTCCCTTAATCTAAGTAAATTAAACTATAACCATAAAAATCAGATAGTTCTATGGTAAATAACGATGACTGGCGAACAAAAACGAGAAGAAGTGGCGATAGAACAACTAGGACAAGACCCAGATGGTCTTGGTGGTAGTTTTGTTGTTGTCGAAGAAGTTGTCCCTTTTACGCCTCCTCCCCCCCGAACCCTCAACGAGTTTACCAAAAAATCAAATAAAGAGGGTGGTGTTGCTGAAGGTGGTGTGTGTGTAAATAATGAAACCCAGCAACGTCTCATGATCAAACAAGCCCCTACTGTTGCGAGAACCATTTGTGAAGTGTTGACGAGTCGCACACGACGATTAATTAATCCTGAACATTTAGGCTCTATCGCAGAATCATTTTTTATTATTGACCCATCCGCGGACGAAAGCAAACAAGCCCAGGGCAAGAATATTTGGGTGGGTTCTATCTTTTTAGGCCAAAAAGAAGTTAAACAAGCTGATGAAAAACCAGAAGCTAACTATCCGGATGAAGAAGAAAATGAAGTTGATGAAAAATCGGCAGAGAGCGCTGTCAATTTATTTAATGCCTTTCGTGCCAGAGAGCACTACTTTAGTGTGACTGACGAGCATAAGACTGAGTCTGATCCTCTGTCACCTACTAGCAAGGCACCACCTTTATCAGTAGAAGAAAAAGATGAAGATGATGACGAATATGATGGCAATGATGAAGAGTTTTTTCAAAACTATTTAAAATATAGGGAAAAATGCCCAACGACATATAGGTTTGATATCAAAAAGGGCTCGGTGAGAAATGAGTCTTTGCCAGGTTTTGATTATAGACTTAAATTAAAAAGTAGAAATTATAACGACAGATTAAAGCCAGGGAAAATGTATTTATACCTTGTTGATGATGAGCAATATGGTGAAAAAATTGAATGCGCTTTTCTCACAAAAAAAGGCATACCCAAAAGATTAAATTTGACAGGTATGTTTGGTGTTAATGAGGGAAATGTTGTAGATATTTTAAAGCTGGCTGACCCGGAAAAAGCCTCTCTGGAAAATCGAGAAAGAATCAGCAATAACGTGAATTATATTTTAAAATCAGACGAAATATTCAAACAAGAGTCTTACAACTTGCGCTGTTCTGATGAAGTGTACAATATGCTTTATCATTCGGAATACATGGATCTTTGGCAAGATGCTTATTACGCTTATAACTTTGCACCGCAGTATGAGCCTATGCGCAAAAAATTAGGCGGTTATATCAAAGTACCTAATGCTAGACCTAGAATGGTTGGGACAATTAATAAGCACCCTATCGTAGATATTATCAAAAGCGGACGTTACGACGTCGAAGGTGAGATAGGCTTACCTGAGCATGCGGCAGATAGCGATTTCACGATGGACCGAGATCGTCATCCAGCAAACTATGGCGCGATGCCTATACCAGGCAATCCATCTAAAAAGAAGGTCGGAGCAATTGATTTTGATTGGGGATGCTGGAGACTGGATGATAAAGTTCACTTTCTTGAATATCAATCGCCGATAGGAATATATCCTTTTACCCGCCCTACAGAACACGGCAGAGAAATGCCAATTGAAGTTCTCATATGCGATAAATTTGCAGAGCAACAGAAAAAAATCGGTAATTTCCCAACGGCTCAACTTAACCAAATGGTTGAACAGTTTGTTGGGGAGCTCAGACAATATTTTCAGCTTGGTCCATTGGTAGCATTTGCGGATCATATTGCTGCACCCTTAACAGTCCCAGGTGATCGCGCTCAAGTGTTGTATGATATCTCTCAACACTTAAAGACTATGTATAGAGCACGCCAACAACTGGCAAGACAACTCTATTTTGAAGTGAAGCTCAGTCTTTCTTTTATTAAAATAGATGGAAGATTTAACTATGATCCTAAGCGATACGATGAATTAAATAAAATAATTGCTGATAATAAAGCTTATTTTCAAGAGTATCTTGATCATCCTGAGAAGCAGCTTAAGTTTTGGCGTGAAGATCAAGACAATGAAATTTTCTTCGATGAAGAAAATGATGATTTGAACTTCCTTGTGCGAGCTCGAGCTGAGCGCATTTGTGGTGTGCCAGATGAAGAGTGCATGGTAGTTCGCGATCAGTCAGTTTTCCATAAAATCTTTAACGCGGGCAAACTTCAACGCTTTGCAAAAGATAGAGGTTTAACTTATCTATTTAAGACAATGTTTGGTTTTCCGAACAACACAAATCCTAAATATAATATTCCTGAATTTATTCTAGTTGGCTTCGGTGTTGTCACGTTTGCCAAAAATCTGATTAAATTGGTGACAGAATATTTGCCTGCTGAATTAGAAGATATTTCAAGAAAGCAACTAGAAAAGAATACTCAAATTATAAATCATCGCGGTACTCAAGATATTGTATATTCTTCTCAAGCAAAGCGTTTGGCAAAAATAAGTCAATTTATTTTTGCTGGCTGCTATTATGCATTCAAAGGCATCAAATTATTAGGCATGCGTCTCACCTCCCCTGTTACCTCGTTCAAACAAGCGTATCGATTTGGTGAGAGGCACTCGCCAGCCGCAGCTATGGTTTGCGGCGTTGCAAGTGCTGTTGTCTCAACAAGTCTTTCCGCCTTGGTGGGTCTTGCTCTTTCACCTGTCATAGCAGCTGTATTAGCTGCAGCGGCTACAACAGCAGTGGGTTCTGTTGTGGTAAGTGCCTTCTCTGCAATGGCTAGTTTCATGATGGCAGTGCCTGGCATTGGCTCTGCTGTGACTGCTTTAGGGTCGTTAGCCGGCGGTTCTATAGGGCCTGCTTTAGGTGCCTTCCAGGCAACTGTTATTACGCCTGTCCGTAGTGGGATTAAAGCATTAATTAAATGGGCATCCAAAGGGCGCACGGTTAAGCAATCCGTTGCCAGGATTAGCGATTCTGATGAGGTACAAGCTCTGCCAGATCAGCAACAAAGAATGAATAGAGGGGCTTTACATCGTCGTCCATCGACGCCGGATAGCAATGCGAGTTCAACGCCACCTTTATCACCTACGTCACCGCTGTCACCTTCACAAACTGTAGTAGAAACACGCGCGCAACATCACTCATTTCAATTGATGGCTGTGTTACGTAGAAAAAACTTTAAGCAAGTGGAAAATGTTCAGACAGGGGATATTCATACTTATTACGCATTACATGGCACAACAATAGGCTATCAACCAAAAGAAGTACAGCAATCTAATGCGAATCAAGCTCCTGCGGCTTCTGCCCATAAGAATTACTAGAGAAGTTATTGAGAGACAGTTGGAATTGTTGTAGTCAATGATGTATGGCTTTGTTGTTCCTTTTCAGCATCTTTTCGCGCGATGATTTCAGCTGAGCTAGACCGACTGAAAATCTTAGGACACCACGTCATGCATTTTTTGGAAGATGGCGACGGGGATTCTGGTAGTTGTTGATAATCAAAATGATCTAAATCATCTAAATCAACATCTGCATGTTTTGTGTTTTGATAAGAACTATACGCCCACATTAACAATTGAAAAACTGTCATCAAATAAAAGAAGACACCTGCTGAAGATCCTTCTCCAAACCAAAAATAGCCTAAAAATCCTGCTAAAGCTTTTGCCCAAGTTGGCGGTTTGCAATTTTGCGGAAAAGCACTGACGACAGTTCGTGCGGCAATTTCGATTAAATTGTTATTTGGACAGCCTGGCGAAACTGTTTTTGTTAAAACAGTATTGTTTTGTGTTAATTGCCATGAGTCTGGTAATTGCAGCGTCATGTTTGCGGGCAATGAAAAATTTTGTGGTAATGAAAAATTGCTAGGCAGCAATGGTAATGAATTTCTTAAATTTGTCAGAAAACAAGTATCGCTCATGACTTGGTTGATGATAGGGATGAGTGTTGCATTATTGAGAATGAGTGTACCGTTAGTCAAAAAGGGGTCGATAATATCTCTCACAGGAATATCAATAGTACTCCCCTCTTCCAACATGTGTTTGCCAGAAGTATAAGCCATGATTCCAAATGGCACGCCTGCTAATAAAAATCCAACATACGCTGCATTCCAACTGTTAGCCCAAATGTCATCAAATTTTGCTAACAGTGCGCGAGCTTTGTGAAACGCTTCATCTGTCTTTAAGTGAGCGAGCCGCTGTAGCTTTATTATTTGCGACGTCAGCAAAGAACTCAACGCCATAAAACCTAAAATCAGCGTGTAGATCGGAAGAGCACACGTC
>CAJCIZ010000156.1 GCA_903970525.1 Myxococcales bacterium
TTGCGGCAGATGAACTTCAGCGGTTAAATACGCAGCTCATCGTTTCTGCGCGTCGTGCTGGTATGGCAGATGTAGCTACCTCTGTATTACATAACGTTGGAAATATATTAAATAGCGCTAATGTTTCAATTGGATTGATAACGGAAAATATTAACGATCCCAGTATTAATAAGTTGACAGCAATTAAGGAGTTATTAGTTACTCACCTAGACAACATAGGCGATTACCTTTCTCAGGATACAAAAGGTAAGATTATACCAAAATATTTGGTGGCATTAACTACAAAAATAGACGAAATCAATAATAACATAAAGTTTGAAATTGATCGCTTGAATGATCAACTCCAACATATTAAAGAAATTACAGCCATGCAAAAAGACATCAGTGGCGTTTCAGATATGAACGAAAGATTATTTGTTTATCAGCTTCTTGATACTGCAGTCATGATGTGTGATCCATCGATTGAATCTAAGCATATCAAAATAATTAAAGAGTACAAAGATAATATATACATCAATTCAGATCGATCCAAGATATTACAAATATTAGTAAATCTAATCCAGAATGGAAAAGAATCATTATTATCCTTGACTGATAAGCGTGAAAAAATTCTGAAACTTTCGTGCCGAAAACTAGATAATAATTATATAGAAATAAAGATAGAAGACAATGGTATTGGTATTTCAAGCGAAATGATAAAAAAAATATATACACTTGGTTTTACAACAAAAAAAAATGGACATGGATTTGGGATGCATAGTAGTAGTTTGGCAGCAACGGAGTTAATGGGCGAGTTAGTGGGTACCAGCAATGGCATAGGCAAAGGGGCTATATTCACTTTGATTCTTCCGTTCCAATCATTAATGCGAGGAGAACATCATGAGTCAGGATATGAATTTGAAGGTCATCGTAATCGATGATAATACTGCGATTCATGAGGATTTCATCAAAATTCTGATGAAGAACAAGCAAACTACTGATTCCATGTTAGCTGAAATGGATAGAGATCTATTTGGAGTAACTGACAATGAATCGTTATTACCTAACTTTATTATCGAGACCGCCTCACAAGGAGAGGAAGGTGTTGAAAAAATCGCTTTCGCTATCAAAAACAATAGCCCATATGCACTTGCATTTGTTGATATCCGTATGCCACCTGGGTGGGATGGTGTCAAAACAATTAAGCGTATTTGGGAATTAGATAAAAACATTCAAGTTGTTATTTGTACAGCATATTCAGATTACACCTGGGAAGAAACGATTAAAGAATTGGGGAAAACAGATAATCTGTTAATTCTAAAAAAACCATTTGACAATATTGCTGTTCGACAACTTGCATGCGCACTTACAAAGAAATGGCAATTGATGAAAGATGCAAGCGAATATACGTCATCGTTGGAAGAGCGTGTCAATGAACGTACCCAATCTTTAAGCGATTCACTGTCTCGAATGTATGCGACACTTGAATCGTCTGCAGATGGCATCATTGTGTTTGATTCATCAGGATCTATTGATATCTGCAATAAAAAATTCATTAAAATGTGGTCACTACCAGATTCTGTCATTGCAACTGAAGACTCCAACATGCTTTTTGAATATATTAATAGTAAACTAACACTGAGTGAGACCATCGTACCTATAATTAATGAAATCACTGAAAATCAAGACAAGGTTGTATTAGGGACCATGAACTTACAAGATGGCCGAGTATATGAATATTATAGCCAACCATATACTTTAGAAAATAAATCAAAAGCACGAGTATGGAGTTTTCGTGATATAACGAATCGAGCTTTTCTCGAAAAAGAACTACAACATAAAGCAACACACGATATATTAACAGGACTGCCTAATCGTGTTTTATTACAAGAAAAGATAAAAAATTCGATGCGTCTATCAGACGAAAACAAAAATAAATTTGGAATTTTATTCCTAGATATTGATCGCTTTAAGTTAATTAATGACAGCTTAAGTCACGAAGCAGGTGATGAAGTTTTAAGACAAGTATCTAATAGATTTCAAGAAATCATAAGAAAAGCCGATACGTTGGCAAGGCTTGGTGGCGACGAATTTGTTATCATTTTAAATGATGTAAAAACTGAACAAGACCTGAGAGTTTTTGCTAATAAATTGCTAGCAATCCTCAAAGATCCATTTATTGTTCAGGGGCATGAGTTATTTATTACAACGAGTATTGGCATAGGTCTTTACCCAAATGATGGAAATAATATTGATGAATTATTAAGAAATGCAGACAATGCCATGTATTTATCTAAAAAATTAGGCGCTAACCAATTCAATTTCTACACCCAAGAGCTAAATAATCAAAATATTCATCGATTAGAGCAGGAAGCTTCTCTTAGACAAGCAATTGCACACAATGAGTTTATATTGTTTTATCAACCTCAAATTGATCTAAATACGGGACAACTTGTTTCTGTTGAAGCACTCATTCGATGGAAACATCCAACAGATGGCATTATTTTACCTATGGATTTTATCCCATTGGCTGAGGAGTCAGGTCTTATTGTTCCTATTGGCGAATGGGTTCTTCGGACTGCTTGTAGTCAAATTAAAAAATGGCAAAACCTTGGGTTACCCCTAATAAGAGTTGCAGTGAACGTTACAACAAAACAATTTAGGCTATATGACTTTGTTAAAGTAATTAAATCTATCTTGGATGAATATGATTTAGATCCACATTATCTTGAGATTGAATTAACTGAAAATATGCTCATCAATAATGTTGATATGATTAATATGATTACTAACCTGAAAAAATTAGGTGTCCAAATCTCACTAGATGATTTTGGTACGGGGTATTCAAGTTTAAACTATTTGAGAGAGTTGCCGATAGATCGTATCAAGATAGATCAAACATATGTTCAGAATATAGATTCTGACAGAGGAGATGATGTAATTATTAAAGCTATTATTGCTATGGCATCCAGTCTGAAGTTGGAAGTCATCGCTGAAGGTGTTGAAACAGAAAGGCAAATAAAATTTTTGCAAAGAGAAAAATGCAAAGATGTGCAAGGACATTATTTTAGCAAACCACTTTCATCAAGTGAATGTGAAAAATATATAAAAAGCTTGACAGAGGTTGAGGCGAGCACAAATTGATGCGTCCATTTGCTTATGACGTTAAAACAATATAGATCAGTTAAATTTATCGATATAATGATTTGTAATGAAAATTTAATTTATATAAGGCTGACTTAACTTGAATGATTCGAATAAAGATCGTCAAGCCGTGGATATTGAGACAGCCATTA
>CAJCIZ010000157.1 GCA_903970525.1 Myxococcales bacterium
AATATTAAGTACGGATGCAAAGACAAACAACAATAGCAATGTCATCGATATCAATTCTGATGCGCACTCTAGTGTGCTCAGCAATCTATACTCGATGACTAACAAGTCCTCTGGGAAATAATATTATGCCAACAATACAAGAATCAGATGTTGTGAGTATTAAAGACCTCAAAGCGATGCTAGACCCGCAACTGGATGAGCTTGATACAATTATTCGCAACCATAAGTATGAGGCATATCAAAGTCTTAACCTTTTTGCTAATCAGGTCTCTGGTAATTTGCCTGATTTCCAAACGGCTTTTTTAGGGATTATTGGCACAGTCGCTTCCAGAATAAATACCTTAATAAAATTTTCCTATCACACTAATCCTGACCTTAGGCTAGCAGAAGAAATAAGTAAAAAATCCGTGTTAAGAATAGGCTTTCCACTATCGATGCCAATCTTGTCCCAATACATGGAAAAATTTAAAAGCTTAGTCAAGAATAATTCTAAACACGAGCAACTCTGTGCGGATATTTTAACAAATTTAAAAGTCTTGGACGTTGAGTTGGAGGCATTACGAAATAAGTTAGGTATAACAATCGATGAGAAAGCAGAGCCTAAAAAACAACCGGCTATTCAGCAAGCCACTTCGACATTAAATACGAACAATAATGAGAATAGCAATGTCACCGACATAGATTCTGATGCGCATCCTAGCACCAGTAATCTATTCTCGATGACTAATAAGTCTGGGAAATAATATTACTTGAATTGGACGAAGCCATACTCTCTTTATAGGCTACAATAAATCATCAATTCTTAAAGGTGTATAAATTTCCCGCATAACTAGAGAGCGAGGCCTCTTCACTCTCATGCATCGCATCTAAATCTGTTAAAACTTCCTTAATAGTGGGTCTGTCATCTGGATTGGCTTGCCAACACTTTTTAATTAAATTCCCCATAGGTGTTGGACAATCTGTTGGGATTTTTTCCCGCTCTCCCTTTAAGGTTCGCGTAGGAATTAAGTATGATTTAACATCCTTGCAAGGTCTTTCGCCTGATGCAACTTCCCAGAATAAAATCCCTAAACTATAAATATCAGATTTTTTTGAATAGATCGGTTTTTCTTCAAATAATTCAGGCGCCATCCAAGGCAAAGTACCGACTGCATCTGATTGGTTATCGGCTGCTTTTTCTTTAGTCTCACCAAAGTCTGATAACTTTGCTGTTATTTTGTCATTTTCTATTCTTAACAAGACATTTAAGCTCTTGATATCACGGTGCGTCATATCAGCCGCATGCAGAAATAAAACACCACAAGCAACATCTGTTATAACTTTATATTTATTCTCCCACGTAAAAGAAGATTTGCTTTGCAGAAATTGATAGAGTGAACCATTAGGCATGTATTCTTGAACAAGACAGAATTTTGTGTTGATACAGACACCATATAATCTTACTAAATATTCAGATTGTAGTTTATACATGACTTCAGCTTCATGTTTGAATTCCGCTAAGGCATCTCCTTGATAGGTTTCTATTAACTCTTTCACCGCAACCGCTGTTCTGCGCCAAGTGCCTTGATAAACAGTACCGAATGAGCCTTTGCCTAATATTTTACGGGGTTCGCCGTTTAGTCCCGTGCTAAATTCAATTTCGTTATAATCAATCATATAACTTGTGATGGGAGATAATGGACTCGTAGGTGAATTCGCGCTCACTGGCGAAGCAGCAAACACTAATACAGGTGAACCGTGATCGTGTAATATACTAAGATCTGTTGGCCTTCCTTCTAATGCTTTAGCTAATTTTTTTATGTTTTCTTCTGAATTACTTGTATTGCGAAGATCTAGGGTATTAATCATGGCATTTACTTTCAGTAATGCACTAATGATTAATAAATCAGAATCTGTAAATTTAGTATATTGAAGGTTTAAATCAGTTTTTCTTTTATCAGCTTTAAGAATATCGAAAAGAAATGCTTTATACAGTTTTGTTAATGCAATTTTTGCTGCATCAGAGTTATTTTTTGCAGCAATAGCATAATGTTCAGCGGCCTGGAAATAGTTTTGATCAACACCCAAACCTTGTTCGTAGCACTGGCCTAAGCCATGGTATGCTTCAAAATGATTTTGAGCAGCTGCTTTGCTAAACCAAACAAATGCTTCGATATTATTTGCTGCAAAATAATGCAGCCCTAAATCATGTTGTGCTGTCGCGATATTTTTGTTCGCATTGTCAATGAGATAAGGCAATTTTAAGGATGGATTATTATATAAGATTACTTCACACATTTTTTTGGCCTGAGACCTTCCGAAATAGGCTGCCTTATCATACCAGCTGAGTGCGGATTTAGGATCACTTTTCGTTTTTAAATAATATTCACCTAGGAATTCGTAAAGGCCTGAGCTGGGATTCACCTTACCATTGCTAATTTCATCAAAAAGATAGGGTAGCATTTCTTCTGTGTGGCCATGAATAAATTCCTTCCTTGCCACAAGAGCATCTTTATACTTTTGATTAGCTGATTTAACATTCCAAGCTATGGCTGATGCTATATCTCCATCTTTATAAAAAAAGTCACCAATTTTAAATTGAGCAGCAGCATCATTTCTACTTGCGTCGTTAATAATGAGTGGTAATTTTAAATGGTGGGGCGATGCTTTTAATATTTGTTCTCTTTTATAAGCAGCCTGATAATGCTGTTGATTTGCAGCTGCAACTAACCAACTTAAAGCTGTTGGTTCATCCTTTTGTTCTGCATAAAAACATCCTAATTCATATTGGGCCTCTGGCTCACTCACAAGACCCAGCTCGGCTCCTTGGATTAAATATGCAACTGCTTGGGATGGATCAGGATTAACATTGATAAGGCCTAAGCGACAGATACGAGATAATTCATAGAATATTTTCGGATTTGGACTGCTTCTTGCAATCTCTTTATTGAAACTGATAAGTACATTTTCAGCTATACCTACATCAGGTGCTGTAGTAGATTTTATTCTTACATGTTCGTCTTGCAGAGCTTTCGAATATTTTTCGAACTGTTCAAGATAATATGATCCTAAGGCATAGTGGTCACCTTTTTCTATTAGATTACATATTTGCTTTAGCCAATTTGTCAGTTGCTCTTCTTTTTGATTAGCCATATTTGACCATCTATCTGAAAATATTTTATCAAATAATAAGGTCATTGCTTCAGTCATAAATAAATAGTTATTTAAAAGCGGATTGAGCGCTTTACAACCCAGATTAAATCCTTTGGCATAACATTCAAGTGCCATCGTAATATCTTTTCTGACTCCTCTACCAGACAGATAAAAGTCGCCTAATGTCCACAAGATATCGCCGAGAATTTGATCTTTAGAATAATAATAATATGTACTGTTATCATTTAATGTCAGTGCTTTGTTATAAAGAAGAAAGGCTTGCGAATCATCTTTCGGCGTAGCAGAATTAGCTACCTTACTATTATAAAGATCAGCTAAACATTTAGTTGCGAGTATATTGCCAGCTTCTGAGTGCTCTTTGAAAATCGCGGATGCCTTGCTAAAGTCTTTCTTATGATGTTTTGTCCCAAAAGTACTGCCTTCAATCATATCGTTTGTGTGAAGAAAGCCCATCATAACTTTTGACTGCTCATGCCCCTTCTTTGCGGCGTTTTTAAATAACTCATAACCTTGATAGCGACGAAAATCATCAAATCGAATGAGATAGTAAGCTGCAAACACTGCGCATTCTATATCTCCAGAGCCAAAAGGAGAGCCTTTTGCTTTTTTAATTAAATCCTGGACGTTATAACCATCAACAGCTGCAACTGCATCCTGTCGCTTGTCATCTGGAATAAGTTTTACCTCTCCAATATTGCTTTTGGGATTAGAATTGCTTTGAGCGCTAAAGCTTGGTGGACGAGGGGAACTCATAAGTTATCTCTCTCTAATAATTACTTGAATTGAACCGAAGCTAAATTGTCTTCAAGATCTTTATTGATCTCAGTTGGCGCAGATAAATTAGCGTATTTTTGTTTCGCTTTTATTGCCATTCTTTGATCTGTTTCACTTCCTAGATGAGCCACTGTCTCATGCCATTTAATACATTGATCATACCAATAAAGCGCATCATTTTTATGCTTAATCGACTCTTCATCTAGTGGAGTACCGTCTTGCTTATTCTTAATAGACTCTTCATACAATATGGCTACATTTAACATTGCACGGCCGTGGCCTTTTTTCGCTGAATCCAACAACAATTCTATAGCGTGTTGTCTATTTTTCTTAACCAAGTTTCCTTTTAGTGAAAAAGTCGATAAATTGGTGCCCGCTTTAAAATAACCGCAATCGAATGAGGCTTGATACTTAGCTAATGCAGTAGGCATATCTTTCTTAGATTCCGCTTCGCAGCCTTCATTATATTCTTTTTCGCCATCTCCTTTAACTGCTTCTACTGTTGAAGGTGCTGGTATCGTTGCCAATGTAAGTTTCTGCGCTTCTTCTAGTTTTTCAATAACAACAGACATTTCTGGGCGCTTCGTAGGATTTGAATTCCAACAAGCACGTATAATGTCGGCATAACATTCAGGAATTTCATTACCGATATCTTCTGCAGATCCTTTTTTGACATGTGCAATAATATCTATATCACGTCTAAAGCCTTTATATTGCTGATAGGGTTTTTTCCCCGTCATGATTTCCCACATCAACATACCGAAACTATAAACATCTGCTTTGGCAGTATAAGTAAATGGATGCTGAAAACACTCTGGCGCTTGCCAAGCAACGCCTTCGCTATGTTTTTGAATGGATTTTACGTTCTCTGCTTTAGATAAGCCGAAGTCACTTATCATCGCTCTGCCAGACTCATTCACTAGAATATTGGCGCTCTTTAAATCACGATGTAACGTATTTCTGCTGTGAAGATAATTTAAAGCGGTTGCAATATCTAAGATAAGTTGTTGCTTCATATGCAATGATAATGTATTTTTTTCTAGGTATGATTCTAATGAGCCATTTTTCATTAACGCCATGACAAGACAATATCGAGCTGGCTCTAAACAAACTGCTAACAGTTGTACCACATTGGGATGATGTAAATCCGACAGAATTTCAGCTTCGCGAACCAACATATCTGTTGCTTTTTCTTCTCCCGCTTCAAATTCTATCTCTTTGATAGCAACCTCTGTACCATGCCATTTGCCACTGAAAACTTTGCCAAATGTCCCTTCACCGATTTTTGATTTGAATTCAATTTCATAATAAGGTGCTACGAGTTTAGGCGAAAGTCGTGGTTTGCTTTTTTCACGCTTTTCATCTAGCACAGCGGTTAACTGTGCTTGTAATGATTTTAATTGATTAGCCAAGATGGCATGCTGATCGTCTTGGTGCATTTGTAGATTTTGTAAGGCTTTAATTGCTTCTAAATTGAGTGCAATAATTTCATCTTGCTTTTGATTAATATGTCGAAAATCATCTGCTTGATCTTTTTTATCTTTTTTATGATCTGTAATTTGTTGCGCTGTCAGACCTAAATTTAATAAATTAACAGACTTCTGTAACTCTTCGTTCAGTTCTTTAAATTTATCACTGGCTGTACCTGCTTTTATAACTTGCTTAAACCAACTTTTAGTGTTGGTATGCTTTTCGACAAATTCAGCGCATTCTTTTAAACAAGCGAACAATGACTCTAACCCTTTTCGGTATTGTTCAACATCTGCTGCTTTCATTTTTTTGAGTGGTTCAACATATTGAGTGACGATATCTATACGAGCAAGCAGTGTTTTGCATTGCTCATTATTGGCTTTAGCCAATTGCACTTGATCGTGAATTAATTTAGCGACGGTATAGATGGATTGGATGACATCGGTGATGGCTGCCACGGTTTGAACCCCCTTGTATGATGACTATCTGGACATTTAATATTAATTTTGAGCGAATTTTAAAGTAAGAGAGAGACAAGATCAACATGCTTCTTAAGCTATGCTTATTGACTAGGAGAATTTTTGCGCTCAGCTTTTTTAAGCCGTTTGATTCGACATAGATAGGTAGCTATAATCAAGCAATTTTTTGCTATCGCCTGTATAATTTTAATGCGTTATTTTGGTGCTTGCAGATCACAAAATACAACACTTTTACAAAGCTCCACATAAATAATGACAGGGCATCCTATGCTTGGTCAAAAAAATCTTAGTACGAGTGCAACGAGCAATTCCAGAAATCATCATGAAATAGACTTTCTTTCACTACCGTATGAATTATCTCGAGCACGGATTTTTGGTGATGTGCTAGTTTCAATGGCTAAATCTTTTGCTACTCTTAATTCTTCCGTCATTGTTGATGAAAATGTTGAAAAAGTTATTAGATATTACGCTGAAAATCGCATCTCTGTTTTGTATAACAAAACAATTGCTATTAAAAAACCTTCGGAAGAACAAGAAAAAATATTTCAGCGCTTTAAAATAAATCTTTTTAAAGAAAATTCTCCTCACTAGGCAAGTCCATATATATTATCTTTGTTAAAATAAAGCATTCAATGCTAATTGCATTGAAGTTGTTTATGATAGCATAGATGCTACAGTGCGTGTACCAAACAAACATTATCTCGCTTTCGCTCTTCAACAGATAAAAAAACTGGAAATGGACAAAGGCAGAGATGCTCCCCTTGAACTTCATCAAGCATCAACAAAAGAGAATATTTCAATTCTAATTAAAAATATTATATTAACAAGTAAGCTGCCTTTTGAAGGCATAAACAAGCATCTCATAAACACTGGCTGTATTATTAATCACGGTGCAGAAGAAGACACCGTACCAGCTGACATTGAGTGTCCAAAGCCCATATCAGATTTAATTCGAATGTGTTTATTTCGTAATCCTGATCACAGACCAACAATTAAAGAAGTTATCTCTCTATTAAATCCAGAAATAAATGTGGCTAACAATAACAATATCATCGATAGAAGTACTGATGAACACTCAAGTGTACTCGGTAATCTATACTCTGTGACAAACAAACTAAGAAAATAGTATCTTAATGAATCTGATAAAAATTATTTACGTGAACATTGACGGTAGCTTTCCTTATGGCTGCATAATCTTATTCATACGCTACAATTTTTTCTACCTGAAACAACATAGATTTATTTTCATTAATAAGAAAATCAATAAACTTTTCTTTGTTCAGCGTACGATCAAGAATATCTGTTGGAATGAAACGTGATATTTCTTCTCGAAATTCTTTACCTCTCACTATTTCATCAAGGCTATCTATCATTTTTTTTAATTTTTTTAGATAATCATTTTCTTTATAATCTTGAATCTTAGCAAGAATATATTCGGGATTTATCTTTGCTCCTTGCTGTTTCAGCCAACGTAAATCCCAAATATCACGGTGCCTAATGTAACGTTGACAACCTACTAATGAGATCAATTTATCTGCCATGATTTCATCCAGCGTCTCTGCCAGGATAAGGGTATCACTATAACCATCTGGCAAAAAATCATAGTTCTGCCGTAGAGCTTGTGGCACACGTGAATATGCTGGCACATTCGCTACTTCAATTTTTATTTTTTGTTTCGGAATATCTTTCCTTTCGGGCGAAGTCGTAAGACTGATTTGCCATTTATCAACTTTAATGTCTTGATATTCAGGAATAGCAGCCATTTCTTTAGGTTCTTTGACGATAATTTCCAATCCATATCTTTCGCCAATATATTTTTCAAGACAATTTTTCATCTCAACTAACTGAGCAGTAATGAATTCCTTCCCGCCTACAAAATTTAAATCTTCACTAAATCTAAATGCGCCGTAACATAGACGAAGTGAAGTTCCACCTTGAAAAGTTAATTTATCTAGCAATCCATCTTTATCTAAGCAAAATAAAATGTCATAGTGTAACAGCTCTTTTGCAATAACCGGGCGCATATGTGCACGCCCAGCCACTCTCATCGCTCTATCTACTAATTGATTAAAATTTTCAATTTTATTCATTATCACTGATCTCTGTTTGTAATAAATGGAGGTTACGTCCTACACGTTTCAAATCTCGCAATGCAGCTTCTTTGGTAGCAACGCGTAACGGTCTTCCTGGTATTGTTTGAATGTGATCCAGTATATTGATCACGGATCTTTTTGTATGTGTAAATTCAATTACGCCATATGCGGTTTTATAAACACCTTCTCTGCCGGTTGTCATGACGGTAATACGATCAAGAGGTATTTGAGAAATTACACCATATTCTGATAGCGCCGATTCTAGACTAACATAATTATATGCATTTCTTCGAAGTGCTTTTGCAATATGCTCTATAGTATAACTATCAAAGCACTGGGCATTTGCGTTGACATAAATATTACGGCAAGCACGTTTAATCAACCCGGTTTTTACAAGCCTGTTTAGAGCTTCATCTAGTGCCTTAGTGCTATCTAGAGGAAATAATTTAGTCATATCGTGCTTGATAAACACGTATCGACCTTGCTTATCTAACTCACGAAGGATTGCGATTGCCTCTAACTTCTTCATGGATGCGCCATTAAATCTACAGAAATACTATATAATTATAGTATATATGTATACTTAATCAATTTCAAGCCATTATGTCTACGTTTAGACCATACTAAAGTAGTATAACTGTATACTAAAATTTTTTGAACTCGCTCTAAAATGTCATTCTCCACAAATACGATGAAACAACCTCTGTTTGCGGATAACAACATTTCAAATCTTGCCTTTTTAATCTTCCGCCCTACGCACATCCCCAATAATCCCCAAACTAGAAATGACTGCCACAATAACCGGCAGCGACAAAGCCAGATAAGGACTGCTCGCATGAATACCCAAAATTTTGAAAACAATAGTTTGCAGCACTAACGTCAAAAGACTCACGCACACAACGAAAATAATACACGCTAACCAGTAATACACTTCTGCTTTATTATTTTTAAAAAGTTTAGGATCACGCAATGCCTTAGGGAATTTTTTCACCAGCCATACTACCGCCGCTTGACGCAAACGCGGTTTATCGACTACATCCATCAACACATAATACCCATCTAATTCTTGCAACGGACTCAACATGCGAAATGAATTGATATACGTATACAGTGCAAACAACCACAAAAAAGCTTGAATATACGGGTTAGCAATAATGATAATCAGTAGCCCACAAAATCCAGCAACCACCATATCTGTAAAGCATCCAGCCAAATTCACCGTGACACGCGCACTGCGACGTGTACTGAGCCACATGTCAGAGGTATCTGTGAACGCAATAGGGCCTGTCCAAAACCATCCTACACCCATGTAATGCACTTCGTGACCAAACGATTTTGTCGCAAAAGCATGGCCTAATTCATGTAATGCGACAGAGATTATCGTGCAAGGAATAAGTAAAACAAACACCACCCAGACATTTGGCATCAGTTTGAATGTATCAATCGTAGTGCCGATTGAAAACAAAAATGCAAGAAAACCGCCAAGTGAGATTAAAGACAATATGATTTTACCCGCACGGGTAAAGAGGAGATAGGCACCTTTATCATACATTTTCGTTAACCACTTATCTGCGTCCCCAAAGGCATAACGTATTTCCAATAACCGCAACACATTTGCAAATCGGCGTGCCCACTTTGATTGGCTAGTGTGAGTAATCGCACTCTCAATCTCTACCTGAGTAATAAAACCAGATCTCGCTAATTTTGAAATTAATCCGGCCACCACATCCGGTGCAAACAGATTAAATTCATCTGAGAGCGCCATGGTAATAGCTTGCATGGTTTTTTTCCCATCTAACTGTTGCCAGATGAACCAGCCTTCCGATGATAATTTAAAATAATTACCTTGATCGGGATTTTTTAAAATAACAATATTTTCACCATCCGCAGACGTACGATGATGCACAGATACTCGGGGATTTTGTAAAGGCCGACTGCGATCGACCATTAAAGTCATAAACATTTTTGCGACATTACCTTCTGTTTCCATTAATTCAGATAAGTACTGATGTTCTAATACGAGTAATTCACAATCTTCTAACGCACGCGCTGTCGCATTGCGTGGACTATGTGTGACTAATGTCGCTTCCCCAAATAACGCAGGCGATTTTAATACCGCTAATCTTTTTTCAACACCTTCAGCATCTGTCGTTACAACTTCGACTTGCCCAGCACATATTAAATAACAACTATGCCCTTCTTCGCCTTGTTGGAAAATAATGCTTCCTTTAGGAAGTTTGACATCAGTGACTTGTTGCGCTAACCATCGGATACGCTCATAAGAAAGCCGCACGAAAGGTAACGTTTGTTTAATCAAATTTACACGCAACATTTGCTTGGCTGCTGCATACATGGCAGATTGTAGATGCGGATGATTTTGTAAGAAGAAATGTAACACTTTAATGTCTAACGCTAACACTTCCATTTCAGTCTGACTGGTCACTGTTGCGGTACGTTTTCCTGTCGTAGAAAAAAATCCCGTATCATTCAAACCAATCGCTTCGCCTAATCCTAAGAGTGCAACAGGTTCTGACACGACTTTCATTTTATGCAGTCTTTGTTTGACTGTCGTCAGACGAGACACTTCAGCGACACCGCTGACAATAATAAAAACGCGGTCCACTAAATCCTCTTCTTTGACAATGACTTGACCGGCAGCGTAATGCTCTTCGCGCATTAACTTTGCAAGGACAATCGCTTCATCTGGGGTCAACATGGAAAAACACGGTAGGGTTTTAATCAACGTTTCGCGTTGCGCTAGACTGACTGTGTGATTGTCATCTGGCATAGAGGAATCCCTTAAAGAGATACTATATATTATATTCTTATTTGAGGTAAAAAGGTAGCTTGCCTGGTGTTTAGCGAGGTAAAATGTGATATTTATGATATGATTACCGCTCTGGTAAGACAAGAAAGGGAGAAACGCATGAGCACACTAGAAGACGTGCTAGCCGAATGGCAAACCAATCTCTATTTTAAAGAAGAATTCAAAAAAAATCCTGAGAAAGCGCTGGCAACCGCAGGCTTAACGCTGAACGCTAAAGATTTAACAAAAATTAAAATCATGTTAAAAATTCAAGATGATGATTTGGACAAGCGCATCAACAAATAAAAATATTCATGGAGAGCCGTCTTGCAAAAGGATTCCATTGTCATCGTAGGCATGGCACGCACCCCGCAAGGAAAATTATTGGGCGCACTGCGTGATATTTCTGCGCCTCAATTAGGTGCAACTGCTATTCAAGCTGCTTTAGAACGCGCAGACATTCCGACAAGCGATGCAGAAGAAGTTTTGATGGGTTGCGTCTTACCTGCAGGACTAGGTCAAGCACCTGCGCGTCAAGCAGCCTTACTCGCAAAGTGCCCAACCAGTACAAGTTGCACAACCGTAAATAAAGTCTGCGGTTCTGGCATGAAAACCGTCATGCTTGCTCACGATATTTTACGCGCTGGTACACGCTCCCTGATTGTAGCAGGCGGCATGGAAAGCATGACGAATGCACCCTATTTACAGTTAAAAGCGCGCCAAGGATATAGAATTGGCCACCAGAAATTATATGATCACATGTTACTGGATGGCTTAGAAGACGCTTATGACAAAGGTCAAAGCATGGGAGTTTTTGCCGATAAATTTGCAGAAGAAAATCATTTCAGTCGTGAAGAACAAGATGCTTACGCCATACGCTCATTAGAACGCGCACAAAAAGCGATTCGTGAAAAAAGTTTTTCCGCTGAAATTGTGCCAATGATGATTGACACCGATGAGCATCCTAATAGTGTCAACATAGAAAAAATTCCCAAACTACCACCCGCATTTGTCAAAGATGGCACTGTCACAGCAGCTAACTCATGCGCCATTGCAGATGGTGCTGCTGCTCTCGTCATGATGCGTCTAGAGGAAGCAGAAAAACGCGGATTAAAACCTTTAGCGCATATCATCGCGCACAGCTGTTTTTCTAAAGCTCCTGATCAATTTACCAGTGCGCCTATCGATGCCATCCAAAAATTACTGACTCAAATTCACTGGACAGTGGATCAAGTGGATTTATTTGAAATTAATGAAGCTTTTGCTGTTGTTACCTTAGCGGCCATGCGTGCGTTGAAAATTCCCGCAGAGAAATTAAATATTCACGGGGGCGCTTGCGCGCTAGGTCATCCCATTGGTGCCACAGGCGCTAGAATTATTGTGACCTTAATTGCTGCTTTGCAAAAATATGATTTGAAGCGTGGTATTGCCTCGCTTTGCATTGGCGGTGGTGAAGCAACAGCGATTGCTATTGAACGGTTATAGGAAGAAAACATGTCACGCGAAAGAATGGATTTCGATGTCATCATTGTTGGCGCAGGGCCCGCTGGATTATCTGCCGCCATACGCTTAGCGCAACTCGCCGCACAAAATAAAACAACTTTAAATATTTGTGTATTGGACAAAGGGGCTGAAGTTGGCTCACACATTTTATCAGGCGCAGTCATTGACCCACGCGCTTTAAATGAATTAATTCCGGATTGGCAAAACAAAAATGCGCCGCTGAATACGCCCGTTACCCGAGATCAATTTTTATGGCTCACTGAAAAAAAACACTTACACTTACCCACACCACCCCAAATGCATAACAAAGGTAATTATATTATCAGTTTAGGAAAATTATGTCGGTGGTTAGCAGAACAAGCCGAACAATTAGGCGTGAATATTTTTCCAAGTTTTGCGGCAACAGAGATTTTATATGAAGGCGACCGTGTCGTGGGCGTGATCACAGGTGACAAAGGCGTTGATCGATTAGGTCAACCAACGCCACGCTTTCAACCTGGCATGGAACTTTATGCCAAACAAACTTTTTTCGCCGAAGGGTGCCGCGGTTCTCTCACGAAAAAATTGATTGAAAAATTTCAATTGCGTGATGGCAAAGACCCACAGACTTATGGACTAGGCATCAAAGAACTCTGGGAAATTCCTGAAGAATTCCATCAGGCCGGTGCAGTGATTCACTCCGTCGGTTGGCCACTTGATACAGCTACCTACGGCGGTGGTTTCCTATATTATTTTGAAAAAAACTTATTAGAAGTTGGTTTTGTTGTAGGACTAGATTATCAAAATCCTTTTTTAAATCCTTATGAAGAATTCCAACGCTTCAAGTCACATCCACACATTCGAAGCTTACTAGAAAAAGGTAAACGAATTGCTTACGGCGCACGCTCACTAAATGAAGGCGGCATTCAGTCTCTTCCCAAATTAACTGTCCCAGGTGGTTTGCTGATTGGTTGTGCCGCTGGATTTTTAAACGTGCCAAAAATTAAGGGCATACACAATGCGATGAAGTCTGGCATGGTTGCAGCAGACAGTGTGTTCCCTACTCTGCAAAATGCTGGCACCGAAGAATGTCATCTCTACCCAACTACGCTGAAAAAAACTTGGGTATGGAAAGAATTACATCAGGCGAGAAATATCCGTCCTGCGATGACATGGGGATTATGGGCAGGTCTCGCTTATGCGGCACTCGACACGTATATTTTCCGTGGTCATGCGCCGTGGACTTTCCACAATCATGCGGATCATTTGCAACTGAAAAAAGCCGCAGATTGCAAAAAAATAGACTATCCAAAACATGATAACCAAGTCACTTTTGATTTATTGAATTCACTGTTCCTGGCTAATGTTCAATATGAAGAAAATCAACCTTATCATCTCAAGCTAGCTAACCGCCAAGTTGCAATTGATATCAATTACAAATTATACGATTCGCCTGAAAAGCGTTATTGTCCCGCCGGTGTTTATGAAATTATATTTAACGAAGAAAATAAACCGCGCTTGATGATTAACGGTGGCAATTGCATACATTGCAAAGCGTGTGACATTAAAGACCCGACGCAGAATATTACCTGGACACCATCAGAAGGCGGCAGTGGTCCGGTTTATGAGATGATGTGATGAATCAATAATTTTTCACCATACAAAATCGTAAGTCCAGCAGAAAGACGCACACGTGCTATAGGTCAGCCAGACAGTATATTAAAAGAAAAACCTATAAACGGTGGGATTGTAGAGGGAGGGATTTTTGGCTCTTCATCTTCTTCTCAACAGCTTAAAGAGGAAAATAACTCTAATAGTTCTCACTTAAACATTTAATAGTAGAAATGATAATATGGTGATAAAACAATAATTTTTTGTGGGTAATCATGTTTCTTAATTTAGGTATTTTTTATTCCATAACTGATCCAAAAATTCACGCCATGGCAATATTTCAATTTTGTGTTGATGATCAATTTCAATGATTCGTTTTCTCGGCGCTTGGCACACTACCAATGCATGTTTTGGCCGATAATCTTCGCAAAATGCGCGCAGACCTGTTAGTTCACTTAAGCTTGGAGAGGAAGAGAGTTTAACTTCAATTGCAATTTCTCCGTGATTTAACACAAAATCAACCTCCAGTCCTGCTTTGCTTCGCCAATATTGGACTGGCATATCCATTTCATTGATTCCTAGGAATGCAATGAGTTCCATTAAGATAAAATGTTCAAATGCATCGCCAGCATCGCTTCCTTGTAAACTTAAAATCTTTCGTCGTCTAAGATAATTTGCAACACCTACATCGAATAAATAAAATTTAGGCGTCGCAGAAATCAGTTCGCGTTTTATTTTTTTGTGGAATGGAGATAGTAGATATCCAATTAATGTATCTTGTAGTATTTGATAATATTCTTTAACTGTTTTTGCATCGATCGCGCAATCTCTTGCAATATTAGCATAATTCAACATTTGACCATTGGTGAATCCAGATAAATCCATGAAACGTGCAAACCCTGGAAGATTTCTAACAAGTCCTTCAGCTTGAATTTCTTCTGTTAAATAATCACCGACATAGGCACGCATCATGCGAGTATATTGCGTTGATAGATAATGAGAAGGTAATAAGCCATGATTTAATGCTTTTAGTAAATCAAAGTCAGGAATTTCTTTATAAACAAGAGGGTAAAAGTTGTAACGCCAAGCTCTGCCGCCTAGTAAATTGGCAGCACCGTGTTTCAGTTTTCTTGCACTAGAACCACAGAGAATAAAGCTTATTTTTTTATTTTCAATTAACCAGTGTACTTCATTCAATAGTTGGGGTACTTTTTGAATTTCATCAATAATCACGGGATATTGCAATTGCATTTTTGTCAGTGCAGATAACTCTTCTCGCAATACATGCGGAGCAACTAAGAATCGCGTGACCTCATCTGTTTTCAATAAATCATAATAGACAGATTGAGGAAAGTTTTTAGCCAGATAAGTCGATTTCCCTGTTTTACGTGCGCCCCAGAGAAACGCAGACTGACCTTCTGGTAAGCTCATGTTTAATAGGCGATTAAATTCCATTGATGCATACTCAGTGATACCTTAGATAGATTATATTCCATTTAAAGATAACTTAAAAGGAATATATTCCCTTAAACAGGTTTGAAAACCCGTCGATGTTTAAAGCGGGCAAAATCTGGATCGCCACGGCTAAACGCTTCGCAGCCTCGCATGACAACGGAGAGATGGGTAATGATATGGATGCGCATTGACCCGATTTCTTTCGCCAGGATATTATAGTAATCAAGGTGCAAGAAATTAAATCAGTCACTGAAGCATGTTAACTTAGTCTGGGCAGCTCACTAGAACCCTTAGGGGTAGAGGATAATAAAGTTTTATATTCTGTTAAAGAATTATTTTGTAACTCGCAACTAGTATCATTTATAGTTTTTAGTTGATCTTTTTCTGTATTAGATTGACTCTCAGAAAAAAAATTTTTATTCACCACTACTGCAGCAGATTTATCTGCAAGATATGTTTTCACATTGTCTTCTAGCTTTTTTGCTCTTGCTGACGCATTCTTTTTCTTATCCTCCTCACTCGTGCCAGCTACCGTGGACAATATAGCTTGCATTGAAGTGAAGGTAACGTTGTTAAATCTTTTCAAATGTGGCAGATAAACTTTTTGTACATACTCTAATGACTTCGCGCCACAAATTGATGGAAGCTCTGACTCGCCATAAGCATCTTTTGAAAGACTATTTAATTGCTTTACAGATTCATTTTTAGTCAAAGGATTCCACGTTGTTAAAATGAGTTCGCCTAATTCTTTCAGTTTAGATAACGTTTTTTTCTGTAATTCATAAGCTGCTTTATCTTCTTTGCTAGAAGGCTCTATTTTATTTTCTTTATCAAAATCGGTAATGGCTTTACCTAAGTCGCTCCAATAATTTTCAAATGAATATGGCATACATAATCTCCTAGTGACTCATAATAGTTCGCCTTAAGAAGAGCTTAGATTGTAGGCGCGCGCGACAGAAGAGTAGCTAAAAACCATCTACGGAAATACTGTCAAAATGACAGTATTGACATCTTTTTTATCGATGGACTTTCTGGTATGAGCAGAGCAATAATTGCACAAATGATGGCAGAGATAGGTATCATCAATAGCGCATGATCACAGGAAGCTAAAGAAAACATAGCAGAGTATTCAGTATTAATGCTGAGAATTTTGGCGAATATGGATTGTAATATGGCGTTTCCCAGCATGATAAATGTCGAAAGAAAGCCTGTGGTAATACCGATAATCTCAGCTGGTATGAAGTTTGACATCAGTGGGTAAACCAATGCCTGAGCACTAATTAATATTCCGTAGGAAAAAAATAGTAACATAAAACGATTAGGCCCGATGGATTGCATCATGATGAGTGGTAACACTAATACTAATAACAACACACTGCTTGCAAGCATTACCAGCCGCTTGTTTTTCATATACTGCACGAGACCCGCTAACAAAGAACACCCTATCACCATTCCAATAAAAATATAGGTGATGATGTTTGCGGCAGTGATTTCATTGAAGTGGAATTTATGTGTTAGAATTATCGTTCCCCATAAATCACCTAGAAATAAATTCGGCGAGTTTAATAAGCACGCATAGACTGCACAAAAGAAGACTAATTTGTGACAGGTAATTCTCTTTATCTGACTTAGCTTTTCTAAAATCGAGAATTGCGTTTTTGCTATCACTGTTGGTTCATATAAGAAGAAATACATGAGAACGAGTATTATGCCGCCTAGCATGGCGTCACACAGCATGGCATGTTGCCAGCCATAGTGATGAGTTAAAATAATAATAGGTGTTTGTGCCAATGCTCCACCTAATAACCCTAGTGTTGTAAGTACCCCATTAGCCAGAGTGATGTGAGACTTGCAATAGCAAAATACAAATAAAAAACATCCTAATAACGCAGCACTATAACTTACCCCCATCATCGCCCTGGCAAATATCAAGAGTCCGATGGTGTGGCTTGTTGCAAAGAGTAAAACAGCTGAAACACAAATAAACATGGCAGACAATAATATTTTACGCAGTGAAATTGAATCAAAAATCAATCCCAGTGGTAAAAATGAAAGTGAAGAGCCTAGAAAAAAAATGGAACCAAAGTAACTAAGCTCTTCAAGTGATATTTTGAAGTTCTTTATAAAATACTGGCTAAATGAATTCATAACGCTCATTTGGAGGAGGGTATAGCTAAAGAAAAATCCAGTGATGAGATAAGAAGAAACGAATGAAAGAGATGTTTTTTTTTGCATTTGCTAAACCTGGATATCTAATGTATCTAGGTTGCTGTCTTTTAATATCTGGATTAATTGTGATTTTTTATAACAACCAAATTTCTTTTTTATATTATTAAGATAGTAATTAACTGTTCTAGATGTTAATCCTATCATTGCCCCTATTTCTTTAGGAGAATAACCATTCGCTAATATCTTGAGTGATTGAAATTCTCTAAAAGTAAGATAGGTGGTATTAGAGGGGTCTTTTGTAAAATATTTGTTAATTTTAGTTCCATCGTAAAATATTTTTTTAGCATTTTCGAAGTCATCTTGCGTGGATATTACGTGTTCTTTTTTGAGGAGAGAAACAGTATTCGGATAAATAAGATTTTTTTCAGCATTTTTGATTAATGCATCAGCCTTACTTCTAAAATATAAGAGAAAATGGTCGAAAATCTCTCTATGATTAAGATATAAATTTGTGACGGAGTGGTGGTACTTGGGCGCTGCAAATGCACATATTTCTGAATAGCCTTTGAATTTTTTGAGTACGTTAAGCCAATTATCCGCATCAAATGATTCTCTTGCTGTATTAATTTGTATTGAGGGAACTTTCAATTCAGAGAGATCAAAATAATATCCATTCTCAATCGTTTCACTAAATGTATCTGCTTCCTTGAAATTTGTCTCGTAAAAATAGGTTAGCCAATCAGGTCTATTGGAGAGTGTCCAATATTTTCCATCAGAATAGATTCTTGAGTAAATAAATGTATTAAAGCCAAAATTATCAAATAGCGGTTTACAGATTTCCGCAATGCTATTGTAAGAAGAGCCTGCGATCAGCTTTTTCAAATTGGCGTTATGGTCCATGTTGGTAGGCTCAAGGATGTCAGATTTGAGGCGCCTAGTATAGCCGCTCACTAATAACTACGCACTAGAAGTTTAGCAAGATGGGTAGGCACAGGTCTTATAACATCCACTCCAATGTATTATTTGATCTTAATAAGCTAAGAACGTATTATTTACACCTATATTGGTCAAATTATTTGCTGACTGTTACCATGTAATAACACCTGTATATGCTCAAAATAAGCAAACAATAATTTACAAAAATTCAAGAAGGTTCGAACAATGAAATCAATTATGTTTTTTATTTTGTTGCTGTTTGTCTACGTCAGTGCAAATGCCAGCGTTTGGCAACCATCAGAAGGGAGAGGTGAAAGAGGTATCAAGCCTGCGGCTGATTCACCAACTGATCCACCGAAATCCCCAAACGCTGCAATAACGCACGGTCTTTCACCATCTCAGGATTACCAGTCATCAATAATTTCTCGCCATAAAAAATTGAATTCGCACCGGCCATAAAACACAAGGCCTGCAATTCATCCGACATCGTCGTACGTCCAGCAGAAAGGCGCACACGCGCTGTAGGAAACATAATTCTGGCAACAGCAATAGTCCGCACAAAATCAAATGGATCTATGGTTTCAGTATTTTCTAAGGGTGTACCTGGCACAGGCACTAAGCGGTTAATCGGCACACTTTCTGGTGGTTGTGCTAAATTAGCGAGTGTCACCAACATACCCGCGCGATCTTCTAGTGTTTCACCCATCCCTATAATACCGCCACTACAAACTTTGATTCCTGCATCTTGCACACATTGTAGTGTTTGCAAACGCTCATCATAAGTCCGTGTCGTAATAATTTCTTTATAATACTCGGGTGAGGAATCAACATTATGATTATAATAATCCAATCCCGCTTCTTTCAGCGCTTGTGCTTGTTCATCGGTTAACATGCCTAAGGTCATGCAAGATTCCATGCCTAAAGAGCGCACTTCTTTAATTAAGTCTACAATTGCTGGCAAATCGCGATCTTTTAACTCACGCCACGCCGCACCCATACAAAATCTTGTCGCCCCTAATTCACGGGCTGTATGTGCTTGCTGGCTGACAACTTCTTTGCTCAATAATTTTTTTGCTTTAACGCCCGTGTGATAACGCGCAGCTTGTGGACAATAATGACAATCTTCAGGGCAACCGCCATCTTTAATATTTAATAAGGTACTCAATTGCATAGTACCCGCTGGAAAATGCTGTCTATACACTGTTTGCGCTTGAAAAATTAAATCAAGAAAAGGCAGCGCATATAATTCTAAAACATCTTTTAAAACCCACGTACGTTTGGTCATGCTATGACTCCTTGAATCTCTTCTGCCACAATCTTATAAGCTTTTTTCAGCTCAGCTTCTGTAATGCAATAAGGCGGTAAAAAATAAATCGTATTGCCTAATAACCGAATTAATAATTCTTTTTCTACAAAACGATTTTGCAAGGTACGACTGGCTGCAGATCCATATCCACCCAGATTTAATTCGAACGCTGCAATCGTACCACAATATCGTGGTTTTTCGACAGCAACTCTTGCTGCCATGTTTGCGATCTCTTGTTGATGCGTCTTTTCTATCATAGCCCGCTGAGGTTCTGATTGCTTCAACAACTCTAACGAAGCTAATGCAGCGGCACAACCTATTGGGTTGGCGGTATAAGAATGACCATGCGCTAATGCTTTCGCAAACGTATCGCCTAAAAATGCTTGATAAATTTTTTCTTGGCAAATAGTTGCCGCTAACGGTAAAAATCCACCGGTGATACCTTTCGACACACAAATAATATCGGGAACTGTATTAGCTTTAATACACGCAAAATCAGCGCCTACGCGACCGAAACCTACCATCACTTCATCGTAAATAATTAACACATCATGCGCGCGCAATAATTTTTCTAATTTCTGTAAAAATCTTGGCGTACACATATTCATACCACCCGCGCCTTGCACTAATGGTTCTAAAATAAATGCTGCCGTTTCCGCTGCATGTTGATCTAAATATTGGGCAATCTTATTTAATGTTTCTTGCTCTTTGACTTCAACATTTTCATCATTTAACCAAGTGGCGGGATAAGGAAACATATCCACAGAAAAGAGTAAATCATGAAAAGCAGGATAAAAACCCACTGATTTGCCAACAGACATCGCACCAACCGTATCACCATGATAACCCCGTTCAAACGCCATGAAACGCCGGCGTTTATCTTGACCTTGATTACGCCAATATTGATACGCCATTTTCAAACCAATTTCAGTTGCGGTCGAACCATTATCAGAATAAAAAACTTTGGTAAATTGACTCGGTAAAATAGCCAGTAATTTTTCGGCATATTGGACAGCAGGCTCATGCGTAAAACCAGAAAAAATCACGTGTTCTAAGGTCATCGCCTGTTCATAAATCGCTTTTGCAATCGCAGGATGACTGTGACCATGCAAATTCACCCACCAAGATGAAATCAAATCTAAATAGCGTTTACCGTTTTCATCAACCAGATAAGCCCCTTTGCCACTGACAATGGGTACAGGAATCGCTGCTGTTTGATGTTGTGTGAAAGGATGCCAAAGTGCGGCTTGATCTCGCGCAGAAAGACTCATGATAACACCTCTTGAATTTTATCTTGTTGTGCAGTCACCCAAGTTTTAAAAGTATCTTGCGTCAACGCTTTGAAATATGGAATATGAAAAAGTGTTTTAACCTGTCCCCACTTCTCAATCGCGACTTGATTGTCTGGATTTAAGTCTCCATTAAAAATGACACCTTTAATAGAAATCTGCCTATTCCTTAAAGCTTCAATTGTCAATAAAGTATGATTAATCGTTCCTAATGTCCCACGACTGACAATAATCACCGGTAAAGCCAAGTACCGCATTAAATCCAACATGCAAATTTCTTGTGTCAGCGGTGCATAAACGCCACCCGCCCCTTCAACAATGAGTGTTTGCTTTGTTTGCGGTAGTTTGCAAGTGTTGATATCAATTGTGATGCCTTCTAACGCTGCTGCTTGATCGGGCGATAAACTGGCTTTGAATGCATAATTGGTAGGATGAAAATGCGCATCAGATAATCCTGTGATACTTTGGACTCTTTCATGATCCAAACCGCCTGAACTTACGGGTTTCCAATAATACGCTTTCAATGCCAATGTGATGGCAGCTGCTGATAAAGTTTTACCAACATCGGTATCCGTACCTGTAATAAAATATGCGTTCATGATTTGGTATAACTGCCATAAATTATTTCGTAAGAAATCGATACATCTTGTGCATTTTGTTTATCAAATAAATTCATTACACGACGCAACAAACCTGGTGAAAATGGTACATGATTTTTCTGTGCCGCATGCGCACCTATCGTTTGTAATGTTTTTAAAAATGCAAACGTACTAGAATAAGATTGTTCCGCGATCTCTATTTGCAACGTTAGCTGCGGAAATTCTTTTTGAATCGCTTGCCAAGGAAAAAATGCAGGTGTTGGAATTGAAACATGATTATCACGACAAATTTCTCGCCATTCAGTTAATGAATTTTGTCCTAAGGCCGCAAAAATAAATTTTCCACCTGGATTTAATTTCGCGATAATGTGTTGCAAGCTCTCTTTAAAATGCGTGAACCAGTGCAAAGTCATGCTCGAGACAATCAGATCGAATGTTTCAGTGGTTGTGATGAACTCACCATCCATACAAGACAGTGTGATATGAAGAGCTGTCGCAAAACGTTCACAACAAATAGTTACCATCGCTGGCGCAATGTCGGTTAATAAAATCTGAGCGTGGGGATAGGCATGTAAGAGATATTGGCTGAACAATCCTGTTCCACAGCCTATTTCTAAAATATTTCGTGGCGCATTATTCGGTAATTGCTGAGCCAATCGCTCCGCCACCCGTGTTTGGATATCCACACCGGCGTCATACGTATAAGCCCTTGAATTAAAGCAATTTTTTATTTTTTCTTTGAATGCCATGTCCGTGGATGTCACTTAGAAACGAAGGATGTAGATATTAAACAGATATGGGTGGGATAACAAGTCATTGTGGGGATATAACGACTATTCAGTCAATCTTTTCTTTTCAAGATTAAATTCTTTCAACAACCCCTCTCTCTGTTTTTGCGCAGGGATCACTTTCTCAAATAAATCATCGGCGATTAATTTCTCAACAATGCCTTTTAAGAGTGCAGGATATTTTTTAATACTCGCCAAGTCAGCAATCATTTTATCGCGCATCACCATACCGTCACCTGTTCGACAATCTGTGCTAAGCTTACTCAAGACTTCTACCATCGCATCTTGTAGACACGCTAAATTCAATACACTTCTGCGTGGAGCAGGTACGTGAGAAGCCGCTTGCACATACGAGTCTAGATTTTTTTGTTCTTCCAACACATCTTGCTTGATTAAACTCGCTTCTAAAATATGGCTAGTGTTATCTCGCAATGTACTTCCTGAGAACAAGCCAGTAAACGGTTTAAAAATTTTACTGGTATGTATTAAGTCATCCGCCAAAGATAGTTTCTTTTCTGAAGTATCTCCCATGGTGTTAGTTACAGCTAATAGTAATAATAAATACTTAACTCTAGGTGTTTCTTGCAATACATTTTCTATTGTGTGAAATTCACTTATTAATTTTTTAACAGAAGATTTTTTTGCAAAATCATCATTCTTCCCTAATGCTGCAATTGCTCGGCAAAGCACTTGATACTTATCGTTTGAAAATTCGGTCGTATGTTGTGGCACAGCTTCTGTCGTAGATAATCTCTTAAACGCAAGATTGACTTTTTCTTCATCTTCATCTTCACGAGTGGGTGATGTATCTCTTTTTGATTTCAATGAAACTGCAACATCCATCGCAGTTAACAAAGTCACAATCGTATAATCAATAGTACCCATGTTATATTTGGACTGCTCTATCAGTTCCCTAAATGCTTCCAACTTCTGATACGCTTTTTTGATTTTATCAACATCATCAGGGAGAAACTTGATTGTAAAAGGCATTAATTTATCCGCGCCTATTGCAACCTGCTTCCCCTTCTCGCCAAAGCCTTCCTTCATCGCATTATCTAAATTCTTATCAATCCGTGCAATAGCATCGATAATATAGGTAACAGGCGAACTGAGTTTTTCTTCTTGCGCTACACTTGTTTCTGAACTTGATGCGAACTTCACATTTATAATTTTTACCCAATGATCTATTGTCTTCTGATCCTTTAGCATTTCTTTGAGTGGCAGCGCAATAATCATATCCAATAATTGATTCATTTCATGACCGAGAGAATCGGCCCTAGTTCTGCGACGCGCGCTGGATGACATGATTCACCTCACAACTCATCATTGTTATTACTTGATTATAGTGCTAATTCCAGCGTTTTTTTGATTTTCAACTATACTCAATAATATAGAACGTCTGATTTATGTAATTAATATTAGATTCAATTAGTTATTTAATCGGAAATCACAAGATATGAGTAGCTCTCACAGAAGATTCTCGCCCTCCCCTATGCTCAGCCGAGCCACGCGTCTGGTCAATGAATTACATCAACAAATCACTGCTAAAGATTCAAAGGCTATACCAGATCCACAGATTGAACAAAAATATCAAACTGCGCGCTATCAATTAGTGAATGAAGAAAAAGAACCAGTAGAAACCTGGGAATTCAGAAAGAAAAACTTCAACGATATCCCTATTATTGAAGACCAAGCATTAAAGTGCGCAGAAGCAATGATTC
The DNA here is from genome assembly GCA_903970525.1 of Myxococcales bacterium. Classification (GTDB taxonomy): domain Bacteria; phylum Pseudomonadota; class Gammaproteobacteria; order DSM-16500; family DSM-16500; genus UBA5158. Next base: position 24,132 of record CAJCIZ010000157.1, read on the forward strand.
TTTCCGCCTACCATATTTTTGATAAAGAAGGCATGTCAGCACATAAGCCCGAACTTGATCAGTTAATGCAAACGTTTAAAAAGAAAATCAGCGAACTCTATCAAAAAGCAGTCAATGAAAATGATTTTTATTTGAATGCTGATTCAATCACGCATTATCTAAAATATTTAATGAATGATATTGCTTTAACATATTCTCGATTCTATCCAAACATTGATAAACTAGATGATAAAGAATATGCGAAATTATTTAATAATTTTTATAAATCTCTTTTTCATTCCGTATGGGATATTGATATCCCCCACTTCAAAAATAATATCTTAGTCTTAAATAAAGAAGCGAAAACCATTCAATATTATGAACGCGGCACTCAACCAACGTTCATTGATGAGAAAAGTGAAGAAAAAGGCAAAGTATATATTGCATCACACAAACGCGATGCCGTAGGCGTACCCAATTTCATTGCGTGGAGCACAGGACATCTCGATGAAAACGGTAAACCCGTGCTCACACAATCAGGTTTTCGCCATGCGTCTTTACCACCTATTTCTTTATACAAAAGGAAATACCATAAGACACCTATCGATTGCGTAGACATTACAACAAGTAATATGCAAATTCTCGGACGAGAAATGCGCGCAAAAGTTGGTGAAAAACCAGAAAAATTAAATTGGATTAACGTCAGCTTATTAACTGTCATGGCTGATACAGATTATCAAGAACGTCAATTTCGTGAAACGATTTTGTCGGCAGATCGAATACGCAGCAGAGATGATGCGACCATTTTACCGATTACATTTGATTTTGGCGTAAACATTTTTGCCACTTCAAAAAGCCCTATTACAGCGTTACCTAATATCCAAATCATAGAAAATCATCGCGCCCTCTTTCAATTACATAAATTACTCGTTAACACTGTCAACAAAACAGATCGTCAAGTAGCGAGTGTTTTTGTTGGTTTTGATAAAATCGCTACGCAGTTTGAAGAAAAAATAGAACAACCTATACTCGCCGCTGCGAAAACTTACGATCAAATTTTCCAAGCCTATTCCGCATTGCAAAATAACTATAACGCCGCTAGCGAAATCGCTAAATCACAGCCAACCACTGACAACATAAACAGAGCCAATGAATTAAAGCACCAATTAGAGCAATCACTCAACCAGTTAAAAGACGCAGAAATTGCTTTAAACAATAAAAAATCAGAAGTATTCGATACCGCAAATGCTCTCATGGCCGATTATTACAAACAATTCACCGCAACAAACAAAGTCTTTATTGAAAAAGCATTGGAACTCTTAAAATCAGATCCAGAATCACAAAGTTTATGTAATGTCTTGGAAGACCTTAAAATTATCATAGATCTCTATCAGAACAAAGATAACAAATGGAATGATGTTAAAAATAATTTTAAAATTCAAGCGTACATCGTAGATATAGCCAGCAACTTAGAACAACTTGGCGCCTATGTCACATCCAGTTGGAATTGTAAAAGTAATAATGATCGCAGTGCATTAATGGCGTGGTTTGTCAATGCTATTGCGGAAAGAAGACGTAATCCCAACATCAATAATGTCTTACAGAGCCATTATCAAGGCAGCGCATGGGTCAAAGCAACAGAAGCTGATACTCTCGCAGGCGGTCCAAAATTCGGCGCGCAACTGCTTGCAAAATTCATACGTGTTCATTATGGTCACCCTCTGCCTGAATTGGCGAGAATGCATGAAACGACTGCCCACTGGGCTATGCACATCTTCGAAAAGAAAGCGCACACCTTTTCTATTCCTTATGAATTTAAGCTGATGAGTGCACAAGACCTCATGCAAGAACGCAGAAAATCTGTCACTGATCTGCAGTCTTATTATGGTGAACTCTTATCGGAATTAACGACTATCTTAGATGCGCAAGAAAGTAGTACCAGCAATAATATTATTAAATCTTTTTTTGCGAATGATATTAAAAATTATATACTCACACCAACCAATCAAGATGGGTCTTTTAAAAAATATATTATTGCAGAAATCATTGACGAATATTTGAAAAAGATTTATCAACACCCTCACATTGATATCGCATCAAGAAGAGTTGCCATGACAACCATTCAACAATTGCTAGATCATATGCAAGGATCTACTCTATTATTTTCATCTCAGCTTGCTATGCCTGACACCTCTCACGGCGCAGAAGAAAAAAGTTCCTCAAGTTTAGAAATCTTCCCCTTAGATCAGTGGGAGAAAACGCTCAAAAAAAATCGTGAGATTAAAGTCTCTATTCCCTTTCTCAAGAATTCTATTGGATTAGGGCTTGAAAAATCTAACTCAAAATTCACAAAAATTGTGACGAATGCTTATAAAGAATATCTCAACTCATTGCAGTCTACATCCTCTGGCTTAGAGTCTTTGAGAGATCAATATAGTCTTTTGATAAATTTGAATACGGCAATTGAAAATTGGCTATTGAAAAAAAGAGGCAAAGAAGGCGCAAATCGTAGCGATGATCGCTTGTCTGCCATGCAGTTATTACATGAATTCGCGCAAAAACAATTGTCATATTATGAAAAATATATGCAATCCATTACCACCCAATTTTTATCAGGCAAAACTGATGCTGCTATGCAGTCTATCACCACATTCAAGCAATCTTCCTTACCTTCTCCGCAACAAACCATCGATCACCTGCAGAGTGACTCGGAACCAGGATCAGAGGATGACTTAGATCACGAACTGGATTCTTCTAGTACTGATGTGAATTTACACCAAACAACAAGCTCGAGTCTTAAAGCTAAATGATTTCTTGAATCGCACACTGGACTATTTGTAAATCTCCTTCATTATATGCTGATGCAAATCGTCTCTAACGTTTCCCGGGGGATTCATAGAATTAATTGGAGAATAACTGTTATGTTAAACAAAGCAGATTTTTTTAAGAGCTTAAGCAACGACAACTCTCGTAAAATTGATTGTAGCAATAATGAGCTACATGGGGAAGATTTAACTGAACTGACAAAAATATTAAGTCAAAAGCCCATTATTGAGGAGCTAAATCTTAATTATTTATCCATAGGCATGGCTTATATAAATGACCTAAAAAGACTCTTATCATCTATAAAAGGTCTACGCTTTATTCATTTGAGACACAATCAATTAGGAAATGAAGGAATACGTAGTTTAATAGAAGATCCGGCATTAAAAAATATTATGAGGAATGTAGATATTGATTTTTCAACAAATCAAATAAATGATGAAGGATTAAAAATAGCTATAAATGCAGCAAAAGAAGATAAATTTTCACCTAATTCATTATTAACAATAACATATGGTAATTATGTATATGATAGCTCTCTTATAAAAGAATGTGAGTCTCTAGCAGAATCTTACAGAAAAGAAAAGCAAGTTACACCTGAAGAAGTAGATGAAAAATGTTCTGAACAGAATATTAAACAATCTGAACTTGGGGCACCAGGCGGATATTTTTTTAACGAAGCATCAACTTCCCGAAAATCCAATAGCTCATCTGATACACCTAATACGTCTAACACATCAACACCGCCTAGCGAAGAGAACCAGCAGCTTAAACAGAAAGATATTCCGCGTAGACTAAGCTGAGAAGTATATTAAATGACACATAGCACTGTTTAATTAGAATAATGAAAAATATTCCTGATTTGAAAAATTATTAGGTGCTCGAAATCCGTTAAATGACAGTCTCTTGAATCGCACACTTAAGCATTTGTAAATCTTCTTCACTATGCGCTGTACTCAAACAAAATCGTATCCGGCATTGACCTGCAGGCACAGAAGGTGGGCGTATGGTACCCGCTAAAATACCGTGTTCTTCTAAACACTGACTCATCCGTAATGTTTGATTCGCTTCTCCGACAATCCAAGGCACAATATGAGAATCAGAGTTGCCTACATTCAAACCCAAGCCTGAAAGAAATTCACGTAAACTGCGCGCTTTTTCTAATAACTCGCTACGTGCTTTGTCTAACTGCGGCAAAATTTCAATTGCGCCGGCAATTGCGCCTAATACAGCAGGTGATGGCCCGGTTGAATAAATCAAACCTCTACATTTATTGATTAAGTATTCTTTCACTGTATTAGAACACGCGATATAAGCACCAAAACTCCCTAAAGCTTTGCTAAACGTGCCCATAATCACATCGATCTGCTCTGCATGATGCGTTGCGCGTCCCCATCCTGATTTCCCATATACACCTACAGCATGTGCATCATCAACATAGAGCATTGCTTGATGCTGCTTTGCGATAGCTGTTAATTCATCTAAGTTGGCTTGATCGCCATCCATACTATAAATTGATTCTACGATAATAAATTTTGGCTGTGTTGAATTCGCGTGTTTTTCTAATAATTTTTGCAAATGGTTTAAATCATTATGTTGAAACCGCTGTAAGCGACTCACGTGTTGTGTCATGGCTAACAGACTCACATGACAATAGCGATCACAGAAAACTAAGGCTTCATCGCCTAACACTTGTGGATCTAACAATGCTTCTAACACAGAAATATTCGCTTGGTATCCCGCCCCTAAAATGAGGGCAGCCGGTTTGCCAATGGCCGTGGCAAGCTGTGACTCCAATGTCTCGTATAATGCTAGATTACCGGCAACCAGGCGCGAAGAACTGGATCCTACGCCCCAACGTTTAGCATATTCCTGACTGCGCGCAATTAAGTGTGGATGTCGTGCTAATCCTAAATAATCACTACTGGAAAAATTAATTAGACGACGACCCTGGCATATGACATATGCAGAAGATGTCGCATCTGGAATAAAACCAGCGTCTCTTAATTTGCGGGGATAAGGATTGTTGTTGAGGAAGTTTTTGTAGTATTTTTCGTTTTGCATGATCTTATTTATTCAATTGTTTATTTATAATGCGTCATTGCGAGGCTGCGAAGCGCTTAGCCGCGGCAATCCAAGCTCACATTACAGCCCGCTTAGATTGCCACGCCAGCAAAAAAACGCTGGCTCGCAATGACAGTATTTATTTCAACTCTTCCACTAAATTAGTTTTCTTTTCTTTAGTCACTCTATGCGCTTGTTTACCCTCAGAACCTGATGCGCCAATGAATTGTACCATATCACCAATCATCAATTGTTCATAGGTTGGAAAGCTAACATTCGCTATACTGAAGTAAAATTCATCTCCATCAACACTTTGAATAAATCCATACCCTTCATCAGGAAATAATTTACTGACATAGCCTAAATTTTCACCTTCATGATTTTTCACATCACCGCGCCGTATGCGCGCATAACTTTCAAGCTGCCGTATTAATGCAGCAAATGCATCGCGAATAGCGACATAAACATCTTCATCGAGTTTTTTATTTACGACCAATTCTTTGCCAGGCACCATCAGATCAAGTCGTACACGAAATAATTTCCCTTGTCGTTTGTGTTTTTGCGGGATTTCAATGGCGACATGGATGCTATTAATTCGATCGTAAAACTGTGTGAGTTTTTCAACTTTTCTACGGATGTGGTCTTCTAAGGCTGGAGAACTGGGCATATCACGAATAACGATTTTGACAGGTTGCATGTGACCCCCTCATAACAACTATTTATTTGATCTGTAAGAAGATTTTGATAGATTAAAATTGACTCCTCCTTGTAAAATCGTTAAGTTCACCTATTAAGTATAGATAGATTTTTATCGCATTTCTGTGTTTTTAGAATTATTTTTGTCCACGAGATTCGTTTGCCATGGTCCCTAGGGTACACATAGACATCACAGGCACAGGCCAACCGCTAGTCATGCTGCATGGCTGGGGATGGCACTCTGGCATTTGGCAGCCGCTGGTGCCTATTCTTTCTCAGTATTATCAATTGTTTTTGGTCGATTTACCGGGCTTTGGCCAAAGCACTTTGCAGCTGACTGATCACACCATCGAAAATATGGCTGAAGCGATTTTACCGCATGTACCCGATCAGGCGACATGGCTGGGCTGGTCGTTAGGCGGCTTAGTGGCTTGGTGGACTGCCGCGCATCACCCGAAAAAAATCAATCGCTTGATAACTGTCGCATCTACGCCGCGTTTTGTAAGCGACGTCAATTGGCCGGGACTTGCCCCTGCCACACTAGAAAAATTTTCTGCTTCTCTCATTGATCACTATGAAAATACTTTATTGGATTTTTTAGAATTGCAATTACGTGGCACAGCAAAACAAGATGCATTATTTTCGACATTAAAAAATCAAATGCTTTCTGAAAACAAACCACAAAAATCTGCTTTATTAGGCGGTTTAAAAATTTTAAGAGACACTGATTTAAGAAACGATTCGTTTTCTTGTCCAAGCTTACATATTTTTGGTAGCTTAGATACTATTGTGCCGGCAAGTGTTGCGACACACGTGCAATCTCTTCTCACAGATGGCAGATGTGAAATCATTGCTAGAACGGGTCACCTGCCATTTCTTTCACCTGATTTCTTAAAGCATCTCCCCTTTTGAAATTTTCTGTGGCATAAAAAATTTTTCAATATCAGCTGCAGTCACCTCTTCTAATTTTGCGGGTTTCCATTTGGGCGACTGATCTTTATCAATAATCACCGCACGCACACCTTCGAAAAAATCATGGCTATGCAAAAAATGTTTTGTTAATTGCAATTCTAATTGCATACATTCATCAAAATTCATTTTGACGCCTTCTTGCATTTGTCTTAGTGTGACCTTCAAACTTGTTGGTGATTTTGTACTTAATACAGAGACAACTTGCTCGCACCAAGCGCTAGGATAATGTTCTAATGCACTCATCACATCATCCATGGTCGATTTTGAAAAACACGTGTCAATTTCAACAAGATGATCCATCACTGTCGCTTTTTCGACAGGCATAGAAAATTGATTGATCAAATCTGTAATCGTTGCATCGGTGTGTAAATGCAAAGGTGTGTCTGCTAATAATTGCAATATGTCAGGAAAAGATTCACTTGCCACAACATGATTTACTATGCCTAATGCAAAACTGTCGCTATGTGAAACACGCGTACCAGTCAATGCTAAATAAGTCCCAATCTTTCCTGGCAAGCGTGGGAGAAAATAAGTTGCTCCTACATCCGGGAAAAAACCAATGCTGGTTTCAGGCATTGCAAAAATAAAACGCGGCGTTGCGACACGATGTGAACCGTGAATTGAAATACCCACACCACCGCCCATGGTAATCCCATCTAACAATGCAATATAAGGCTTAGGATAATGATAAATTTGTTGGTCAACCCGATATTCGTCGCGGAAAAAATTCGGCAACGTCGGGTCTTTCGCTAATCCTCTTTCATACGCATAACGGATATCACCACCCGCACAAAATGCACGTCCTTCTGCTGCGCGTATAACGACAGCTTTAATGGCGTCATTGACAGCCCATTCTGTTAATTGTCGGTCTAGCATCAGAAACATATTATGATTTAACGCATTCAACACTTCAGGTCTATTTAAAGTAATTAATCCCAGATTTCCTTCACGCCCTGGAATTTCTTCAAAAATAATGTCAGGCTTTTGTTGCATGTTTATTCCCCACAAAATTCAGCGCTACGCTTTGCTAAAAAAGCGGTAACACCTTCTTGTTTATCTGCAGTTGCACAACACAAACCAAAATGTGCTGCTTCTAATTCAAATGCATCCGTTAACGATAAATCAAATCCTTGATCAATGACGGTCATGATGCTTTTCAAAGCCAGCGGTGCAAGCGATGTCAAACCCACTAAAATTTCCGTTGCACGTTTCAATAATTCTTCTGGTGAAACAACCTCGCTCACTAAACCCCAATTCAATGCATCTTGTGCTTTGATCAAGCGTCCTGTTAAACATAGATCTAACGCACGACCTTTCCCAACCAATCGCGCTAATCTTTGCGTGCCACCAAAACCAGGTAATACACCTAGCTTCACTTCAGGTTGCCCAAATACTGCAGTATTCGCAGCAATGCGCAAACTCGCTGCCATCGCTAACTCACAGCCGCCGCCTAATGCAAAACCTTGAATCGCTGCTAATGAAGGTTTGCCTAGCTGTTCTAAACTGCGAAAAACGGCTTGTCCCTGACGCGCAAAGGCTAATCCGGATTGACCATCTAATTTGGCGAGTTGATGAATATCGGCGCCTGCGCAAAAGGCTTTTCCTTCACCTGTGATTAGCAATGCTTTAATTGTGGAATCTGTTTTTGCTTGCTGAAAAACATGAGACAGCTCATCCATTAAATCTGCATTCAACGCATTCAAAGCCTCAGGGCGATGAAGTGTGATATGCAAGATATGAGAGTCTATGCGAGAAATGCGTAGCGTGCTGTTTGAATTTTCCATGAAAATCATCCTTGTAGATTTCATCGAATCAGGGGGATGGGTTCCCCCCACTTTTCTGATTAAGTATTATACTACTAGAATACAGAACCGAGAAGGATAGTTTGCAAAACAGCAACGGATAGCACTCCATAAAATAATAGCTTAGAAAGGAGGGCGATATGGTTGCAATCGTAGCGTCAGTCTTACTAGCTGTTATTCTTTTTTTCAATGGCGTCGCTTATGCGAGAAGCCTGTATTACGGCGCTAAGCTCTGTCAAGATTCCAGTACTTATACTTGTTATACCGTCAAACGCGGCGACACTTGGACAAAATTATTTCCTGACGAAAACGAACGCGATATCGTCATGCGCTTAAGCCGCATTAACACTCATCTTAAACGCGGCATGGTACTCGCCATTCCAAAAGAATGTTGCCATGACATTATTGATTATTCTCCTTTTGCCAAACAAATCTCCGCACCGGGTGAAAAAATTATTATTGTTTCGTTAGGACAACAAGCCTTTGGCGCATACGACAGTCAAGGTAACTTAGTGCGCTGGGGACCTGTGTCAGGCGCCCGTGGATATTGCCCTGATATTCATAGAGGTTGTCATACCCCTATCGGCACTTTCGCAATTTATAACAAAGAAGGCGAAGACTGTGTTTCAACAAAATTCCCCGTGCCTTATGGCGGCGCACCTATGCCTTATTGCATGTTTTTCCACGGTGGATTTGCTTTACACGGCTCATACGAAGTGCCTGGTTATAATGCCAGCCACGGCTGCGTACGCATGTTTGTTAATGATGCGCAGTGGTTAAATGAAGAATTTACAGCGGATGGATATGGCACGCGGGTTTATGTGACGCAAAAATAGAAATTCAAGAATCAGTCACGATTGTTATTTGGCTTAATATCAGTAGAATAACTTCCTCTATTTAATACTTGGTAAACCATGGAAAAAATTGACGTACTCATCATAGGCGCTGGTGCTGCTGGTTTACTCTGTGCAATTGAAGCAGGTAAACGCGGGCGTCATGTTGTTGTATTAGATCATGCAAATAAGCCTGGAAAAAAAATTCTCATGTCTGGCGGTGGGCGCTGTAATTTTACGAATTACCATATTAATCCAACCAATTTTCTTTCACACAATCCACATTTTTGTAAATCTGCTTTGAGTCGTTACACACAATGGGATTTTATCGATTTGGTTAAACATCATGCCATTCCCTTTCATGAAAAAACATTAGGCCAATTGTTTTGTGATAATAAATCTAAAGAAATTCTTGATATGTTACTCTCAGAATGCGAACAAGCAGGTGTTACGATTCGCATGAGCGCGAGCGTATCTCAAATTGAAAAAATCAGTGATCATCATTTTAAAATTCAAAGCACGCGTGGTGCGTTTCATTGTCAATCGCTAGTCATAGCCAGTGGTGGATTATCTATTCCAACCATGGGCGCGAGTCCTTTTGGATACCAAGTGGCAGAACAATTTGGTTTGAAAATCTGGCCAACTCGTGCGGGCTTAGTACCCTTCACACTACAACCTGCTGATAAAGATAAACTCAGTGTTTTATCTGGTATTGGTCTTGATAGTTTAGTGTCAAATGATCGCATAGAATTTCGTGAAAATATTTTGTTTACGCATAGAGGCTTGAGTGGTCCTGCTATTTTGCAGATTTCTTCTTATTGGGAAGCAGGAGAAGCTGTCACAATTAATTTATTGCCAGAAGATGATCTGTTGACGATATTAAAACACTCACAACAATCGCAACCGATTAAATTATTAAAAACTATTCTATGTGAACATATACCTAAACGCGTAGTCGACGTTTTTTTAGATACCTCATTAGGTGAAAGAAAACTAGCAGACATCGCACACCGTGACTTCGAACACATCGCGCAACAATTTAATGCCTGGGTAATAAAACCCAACGGAACAGAAGGTTATCGTACCGCTGAAGTGACTTTAGGTGGCATAGACTGCAATGCTATTTCATCAAAAACAATGGAAGTGAATACAGTGCCAGGTTTGTATTTTATTGGTGAAGTGTTAGATGTGACAGGCTGGCTAGGCGGTTACAACTTTCAATGGGCTTGGTCATCGGGTTGGGCTGCAGGGCAAGTGGTATAACCTTAAAATATAAACCTTACGCATAACGCTTTGATTACACTTACACTCTATTTTTGCGGTTTGCTATTCAATCAGCTGTGCACTACGCTGAATAAATAGGTGACTTGATAAGGAGTATATGACTATGTCCTTTCTTCCTCAATTTTCACTTTCACCTCTACAAAAGCTTTTAAAAATAGCCTGTGTGAGCTTGGCTGTTGTAAATACATCACCTGTTCTTGCAGCAACTGCAACAACTGCAGCAACTACGACATCTACAACATCAACTACAACGACTACTTCAGCTTCAAAGCCTAATATTATTGTGATCATGAGTGACGATGTAGGCTGGTTTAATATTGGTGCTTACAACCAAGGAATAATGGCGACAAAAACCCCGAACCTAGACAGACTTGCGACGGAAGGGATGCGTATGACGGATTACTACGCGGAACCCAGTTGCACAGCAGGACGCGCTAATTTTATTACCGGTGAGCTACCAATACGCACAGGCTTAACAACAGTGGGTCAAGCCGGTGCTTCGATCGGCATGCCAGATGAAGCACCTACGATTGCCACAGCATTAAAAACATTGGGATATGAAACAGGTCAGTTCGGCAAAAACCATTTAGGTGATTTGAATAGGTACTTGCCTTGCGTACATGGCTTTGATGAATTTTACGGTTATTTATACCATCTTGATGCGATGGAAGATCCCTTCTGGCATTCTTATCCTGCTGATCTAAAAGACCAAGTGGGTCCACGCAACATGATACACTGCTGGGCAACGAATACAGCGGATGCAGCGTCACAACCACGCTGGGGCGTGATTGGAAAACAAAAAATTGAAGATGCAGGACCACTTGATCCTGAGCGCATGAAAACAGTTGATGATGAAATTCTCAGTAACACCATTAAGTTTATGGATAAAGCAAAAGCAGATGGCAAACCATTTTTTATTTGGTTGAACCCAACACGCATGCACATCATCACACATCTTTCTGACAAATATGCAAAACAAATGACAAGCCAAAATGGCTGGTACGAAGAAGAAGCTGGCATGGCACAACTCGATGATATTGTCGGCACAGTCATGCAGAAAGTCAAAGACATGGGAATTGATAACAACACGATTATCGTCTTCACAACAGATAATGGCGCAGAAGTCTTTACTTGGCCAGATGGTGGCATGACACCATTCGCTGGTGCGAAAGGCACTGTATTAGAAGGTGGAATGCGTGTTCCTATGATCGCGCGCTGGCCTGGAAAAATACCAGCCGGTAAAGTTTCAAATGGTATTATGTCAGGCTTAGATTGGTTCCCCACTTTCCTCGCTGTTGCAGGTGATCCTAATATTGCGGATGAACTGCGAAAAGGGATACAGCTAGGTGATCGTAAATATAAAGTCTATCTCGATGGATACAACCAAACAAATTTACTCACTGGGAAGGGTCCTTCTAATCGACATGAGATTTTTTACTTTGCAGAGAAAAAACTGGGCGCACTGCGAATCGATGATTATAAATATCGTTTCCTTGATCAACCCATGGGTTGGCTGGGCGGAACAGTCGCACTCGATTTCCCACTTATTACAAATTTACGACTTGATCCATTTGAACGCGCGGGCATACCAGCCGGTGCGAGCGGCTCACTCGAATTTTTCCAATTTTATGTGCATGAATTCTGGCGCTTTGTCTATGTTCAACAAGAGCTAGAAAAATATGCGCAAACATTTGTTGAATTCCCGCCCATGCAAAAAGGCGCTAACTTTAATATTCAAGCGATAAAAGAAGAAGTGACGAAAGCCATTCAAAAGAACCAAGGGGGCGGAGACTAAAATTATCAGTGGGCTTGGTCATTGTGTCCGACTACGGGACGAGTTGTTTGATTACTTTAATTAAATAATTCTTCTAAGGTCACAACATTTTCGAAAGTTGTTATTGAGTATTGATTCGGCTTAATTCCATTTGCTGAAATTAGAACATTAAAAAGTTGCTTTTTAGTGGCTGTTTTTTCTTTAAAGCAAAGTTCTTTTTGTATGATATTTCTAGCATATTCTTTTGTTACGCTGAATGGTCTGTCAGTATATTTAATTTCACACAAGGTAATTGCATCATCTGCGCGATCTATTATCAAATCTATTTGCGTACCTGCTTCATTAATACTTTTAGGAAAATATCGCCATGAGCTGATTTTTTCCGCTGTTTTAATTTTTAAGGCATTTATAATTTGATTAACATGTTTGTGACATATAGCTTCAAAAGCATATCCTGACCATGTTTTATATTGCGCTTTTGCGCTTTGTTTGAGCCAATGGTCTTCCGTAAAGGTCTCTTTCTTATTAGGTTGCAACCAGGTAAGATAGAAAATAGTAAACTCATCAATTACCTTATAGTATTCTCCTTTTTCTTTGTCCCATGAAAGATAAGATTCTATAAAATTTGTTCGTTTTAATTGATTCAATCTTTCAGTTAATCTCCCGCCCGCGGAAGATTTTTTCGCTTGTTTTTCCAAATAGGTGCGAGTGACCCCCTCTTTGTGCTCTGTTATTAATTGTATTAACTCAATATAAGCATCAGCGTTATTAAACAGAGAATCAAAAAGCTTCTTAAATTCATCTTTTAAAGGTGCTTGCTTACTAAATAAAATATGTTGAATATTTTCATGGGCCGTTAAGCCTTTTTCTACATACTTTAAATAATAGGGTATGCCACCTAAGGCCATATATATTTCAAGGATTTGATTCTTGTTAAGCTTAATATGACGGCTTGAAAAATATTCTTCGACTTCCGCAAGGGTAAATGGGTCAAGTTTTAGTTCATAAGTACAGCGATTATGTAAGCCTCCTTGATTATAAATGATATTCTTAACAAGCCATGAAGCACTTGATCCGCAGACAATTAACTTTAGCTTAGGGTTTCTAGACCAATACTGGTTCCAATAATAATCCAGTGAGGTCAATATTTCAGACTTTCTAGAGGCCAACCATGGTAATTCATCAAGAAAGATAACTATTTTTTTATTTGGTTCTTGATCAATGAGCTGCGTTAGTAATCGGAAAGCTTCATCCCATGATTCTGGGACTTTCACACTAATACCCGCCATAAATGTTTTTGTAATTGCTTCGGCAAAATGCGCTAGTTGTTTTTTCAAAAGTCCATTTTTAGACCCCGTGCAAACCAAAAACCGACAATTTTCAGCCTCAAAAGTTGATCGGATTAAATAGGTTTTTCCGACTCTGCGTCTACCGTAGACAACGATGAACTCAGCCTCTTTGGAAGCATAGGCTTTCTTTAAACGCGTTATTTCTGTTCTTCGCCCTATCATTATATGATCTCCGGCCACTTATAGAATATTATAAGTGGCCGGAAAAAAAATAGCAATGATCTCCGGCCACTTATAATATTCTATAAGTGGCCGGGAAGTAAGGGTATGGAAAATTTATTGTTTCCCAGCGCGTCTAACGATCACTTGACAAAAAACACTCACCAAGTCGGTGCTTCTTCCAACAAACGATAATTCGCAAATGTCTCAACCATTTTCGTTGAGCGTGTGCTGACTGCGAGATACATGATGATGATACTGAATATCGCAATCACTAAGAAATCCCAACCAAATGGAATGATCTCTTTACCACCAAACGCACCAAGATAGGAAATTAATGTCAATCCACCTAAATAGGGCGCAATCCAAAGTATGGATTTCATGCCTACCTGACTTGCTTGCACTTTGCCGCGCAAACAAGCAACCGCAAAAAGAACGAAACCAACCCCGATTGCAATCGCTAATTTATACATGGTTTCCCAACCCGTCCAATAGCTTAATAAATTACAGAAATAAAATGCTAAGAGACAAATGATTTTTGCAGCGGGCAAACGGAAGAGACGTTCTTGATCCGGTAATTCTAAACGCAAGCACAACAAACCAATCGGGCCCATCGCATACGAGATCACCATCGCAGAAACAAGGAAACTCACCATCGCTTGCCAACCAGGTAAAGGCAGGAATAAAAACATACCGACCGCGAAATTAGCAAAAATAGCATAGACTGGAAATTTCTTTTGGCTCAAGCGTGCGAATAAACCAGGCACATAACCAATTTTACCCATGGCATATAAAATGCGCGCGGTGGAAGTCACCCAAATCAAACCGCACCCTAATGGTGAAACAGCGGCATCAAGATATAATATTTTCAGTAACCAAATTAAACCTAATCCTGCAGCCAATCCTGCAAAAGGTCCAACATCACCTGCAAATGACAGATGCTGCCAACCATTAGCTAAAGCTGACGGTTGTAATGCGCCAATAAATGCAATTTGCAATCCCAAATAGAGAACCAAACAACACACGACGGAACCGACAATCGCTAATGGAATTGAAAACGCTAATTTCTTCGCTTCACCTGCTAACTCAACACCGTGTTTAAAGCCTGTGAACGCGAATGCAATACCGCCTGAAGCGACAGCGGCTAAAATAGTTTGCCATCCAGCGGGTGTTAAAGTGGTTGCTGTTATTCCCGCAAAATTACTTGGATGAAAATTCACTTTAATCAGCATTGCAACTGTCAATGCGATCACACCCATTTTGAAGATAAATAAAATAAAATTAAATCGGATTAAGCCTTTAAAACTGGCTATGTTAATAAAACATAAACTCAACATTAATGCTGTTGCCCAACAAAATCCTATACCCGTTAAGACAGGCACACCATTCGCAAGATGTGTTAACGAAGGAAAATAAGTCGATGCATATTGTAATGTCGCTTGCACTTCAATCGGTGCCATAGTCAATGCAGATAACCATGCCACCCAACTCAATGTGAAACTGGTAAAAGTACCATGACTGAGTTGTGGAATTTGTGAGGTACCGCCTGCAACCGGTAATAAAACAGAGAGTTCTGCAAAAGTTAATGCGATTAAAGCCGTCGCAGCCCCACCAATTAACCATGCAATGATCGCAGCAGACCCTGCGATTTTGGCAGCATATAAGGGTGCGAATAACCAGGCTGAGCCTACCATGCCATTAATACTCAGCAGTAATAAACTCATGGGCGAAAAACGTCGATTTAACTCCATGCGGGGGGCTCCTGAAGTTTAAGATTGATTTAAATGCTGACAGTTTACAATGAGTTGGGGTTTCAGTGCTAGGCTTTCTCAACAGGCTTTTGCGATTGGTATGAGGGCTTTTTCTTTTCAAGTTTTGCCTTTCGACATTCGACTGAATAGAGTGCTTCTTCAGCTGATACGGCACCAGCGGGATTACCGTCTAAATCAATTCGCTGTGCGCCTTCTACCATATTTTTATGGTAACCTGCTGAATTCACATAATAAGATAGGCTATTGACCATACAAGCTTTGTCATTAATCGTAATGTCATCTCGTGAACTTAAGAGTTTGACAAGATCTTGTTTAATGCCAACTTTTAGGGGCAAAAGGTCTTTATTTTCCCTAAAACAATTCGGGAAATGCGCCTTAAGCAACTCAACACCATATTGTGCATACTCCAACCAAGCGGGCTTTTGTTTAGACTGTTTAGCTGTGTTCTTTATAGGACGCGGCTGGTGTTTAGTCCGGGTATTATCTTTTTGATGCGTTGCAGATGGTGTTTCTGACGATCCTAACGATAACGCTTGTAATTGCTCTTTGAGACTAGCATTACTCATGCAGGCAGTAGCTCCTAATTAATGGCGAACCCCGTAACTTTAAAGAGTTCCTGAAACGAAATCAATATGTTTAAATCTATTGAAGTATAGACATTCTTCATCAAAGAGTGGTAAATTTTACCGTCTTGAAATTCCTGGTGAGGACCATCAAACAGAAGTCGGTAGAAATCACAACAAATTCAAACCTATTTTGAAGCGCTGAACTAACAGCTTACCAATGATTTCTTGATTTACCCAATATAATATTTAAGGAGAATAAATATGAATAAATCCCAACTCGTCTCTGCGATTGCCGAACAAGCAGAAATTTCTTTAGCGAAAGCTGAAAAAGCTTTGGCTGCTATTTTGGATAGCATTTCAAATACATTAACAAAAGGTGAATCTGTTTCATTAGTGGGTTTTGGTAATTTTGGTGTTCGTAAGCGCGCTGCGCGTAAAGTAAGAAATCCTCAAACGGGTAAAGAAATGATGATTAAAGAAGCGGTTGTTCCGTTCTTTAAAGCTGGCAAAAACCTCAAAGAAGTTGTTGATCAACTCGAAACATCTAAATAATTTTGTCATCGATCTAGACAAAGTTTCTTAGGAATGAATAACAAAATGGAGTACCGTATGGCTGAAAAAACACTGATAGCAGAATCCTTAGACACCATCACTTTAAGTCAGGCTGTCAAAGATACACTACGTAATTACTTTTCTAATATTGGCTCAGAACAACCTGTCGATTTCTATTCTATTCTCTTAGAAGAAATTGAACGTCCCTTGTTGGAAACATTGATAAATCACACGCATTATAATCAAGTCAAAATGGCACAAATTCTTGGTATTTCACGTGGTACCTTGCGTAAGAAACTCAAACAGTATGGTTTGTTAGACTGATCTTCGTTTCCTTTCATACCTCTCCCTCGAGGGAGAGGTCCGAGCGTAGCGAGGGGTGAGGGGGAGATGTTACTTTGACTATCTGATGACTGGGGTCCTGTCACAGGAAAATTTTTCCGTGCTCGCAAGCTCCGCGCGGAAGGAAATTTTCCTGTGCCACCTCGTATTTTATATTACAAGCAATGCAAACTGTTCTTCATCATAATGATCAATCCGCTATGCATAATACCGAGTAGGATCTTGCACTCCCGCTTCACTAAATCCCTTTTTCCTATACGTACAACTATCACACTTCCCACACGCACGACCGTCAGAATCCGCACGATAACAAGACACCGTCATGCCATAATCAATACCCAGTCGCACACCTTCTTGAATGATCTCTGCCTTACTCATTTTTATGAGTGGCGCATGCACTTTAAAATGCGCGCCTTCTACGCCGGCTTTGGTGGCGAGATCCGCTAATTTTTCAAATGCGCGTAAATATTCTGGGCGACAATCTGGATAGCCTGAATAATCGACAATATTTGCACCGAAAAAAATATCGAATGCACCTAAAACTTCTGCCCAACCTAATGCAACGGCTAAAAAGACTGTGTTGCGCGCGGGCACGTAAGTATTAGGGATTTTATTGTCGCCTTGATAATCTAAAACCGTTTTATCTTGGTCTGTGAGTGCGGATCCATTTAAATTCATCGTGACAATTCTATGCTCTACTACTTGGAATTGTTGCACGAGTTTTTTGGCGTGTGCCAATTCGGCCTCGTGTTTTTGACCATAATCAAAACTGAGTGCGTAACAGCTATACCCTGCTGATTTTGCGATGGCAAGGCAGGTGGTTGAATCGAGTCCGCCGGAAAATAGTATAATGGCTTTTTTTTGCATGTTGAATCCTTGGGGCTGAATGCATAAGAGTGGCATCATAACAAATAATTCGTTACTCTAAAATTGTTCTATATCACCTTTTCATATAATTCATGCAGGGTGGATTAGGTGCTTTTTGCCGTAATCCACCATAAGCTTAACAAGGACGCTACTATGGAGAAATCCATCACAAGCCAACAATTAATTGATAAAGGATGCGCTCAACCAGAAGCTGAAATCCTCGCTCAAAAAATCAATTCCTGTTTGACAAACACTTCGGCCGAACAAACCTGGAATAAAATCTCCAAAGAAATCCTCACACCACAACATCCTTTTTCACTTCATGTTTTTTTATTTTCGTTAGTCTATCCCGATTGGCAAAATCATCCTGAAACGGCTGCGGCTTGGTTTCCAGAACCTCATGCTATTTCGCAAACCCATCTTGCCCAGTTCATGTCTGAACAGCGCATGACAACCTTGCAGCATTTTCACGCTTGGACGGCAGAGCAACCCGAAGCATTTTGGCACGCCATCATTCAGAAACTTGGCATTCTTTTTCGTCAACCCCCTACTCAAATTTGTGACCTAGAAGACGGAATAGAATCACCTAATTGGTTGGTGGGCGCGACATTCAATATTACTGACAGTTGTTTCACCGCATTGCCTTCAGCAACTGCAGTTATTTACCAAGATAAGAATCATGTGTTACAAAAAATGACTTATGGGGAATTGAATTTTTTATCCAATCGCATTGCGAATAGTTTACTCGGACGCGGGTTTACAGCAGGAGATGCGATCGCGATTGATATGCCTATGACAGTTTTTGCTGTAGCCATTTATTTAGGCATTATCAAAATGGGTGGTGTTGTGGTTTCTATTGCTGACAGCTTTTCCAGTGAAGAAATTTCGACTCGTTTACGCATCACGCACACCAAAGCGATTTTTACTCAAGATTTTATTGTGCGCGGCGCGAAAAAAATCCCCTTGTATGAAAAAGTCATTGCAGCAGAAGCACCTCTTTCCATTCTGTTATCTTGTGAAGATGATGTCAGCACGCCTTCGCGCGAACAAGATATCACCTGGCAAGATTTTTTAGTGATTAATGATAGCTTCACTTCTCAAGTTTGCACCGCCATGACGCATTGCAATATTTTATTTTCATCTGGGACGACTGCTGACCCTAAAGCAATTCCCTGGACGCATAGCACAGCGATCAAAGCGGCCAGTGATGCATTTCTACATCATAATATTCAAGTGGATGATGTGCTCGCTTGGCCGACGAATTTAGGTTGGATGATGGGACCGTGGTTGATTTTTGCGGCTTTAATTAATCAAGCTAGCCTTGCACTGTATACTGACAACCCCAAAGAGCGTGCTTTTGGTGAATTTGTCCAAAATGCCAAAGTGACTTGTTTAGGTGTCGTGCCAACTTTAGTTGCGAGTTGGCGTGAAACACAGTGTATGCAAGGCTTAGATTGGCATGCGATCAAAGTATTCAGTTCTACAGGAGAATGCTCCAATGCGGAAGATATGTTGTATCTCATGTCTTTAGCGGGATATAAACCCATCATTGAATATTGCGGTGGAACAGAAATCGGTGGAAGTTATCTCACTAGCACAGTGATTGAAAAAAATTGTCCGTCGATTTTTACAACACCTGCGATGGGATTAGATTTTGTGTTAATCGATGAAGCAGGCAATCTCACTGACAATGGAGAAGTTGCCATAATTCCGCCTTCCATTGGACTATCTACTGAACTCTTAAATGCCGATCATCACAAAGTCTATTTTGCGAATATGCCAACGCCAGGCGGTAAAATCTTGCGTAGACATGGCGATCAAGTACTGCGTTTTCAAAATGGAAATTACGTGGTGCTAGGCCGTGTCGATGACACGATGAATTTAGGCGGCATTAAAATCAGCTCTAGTGAAATCGAGCGCTTATTTGTTGGAATAGACGGTATTGCAGAAACCGCTGCGATTGCCACACCGCCTGCACATGGCGGCCCTAGTCAATTGATTATTTATGCCGTCACACATCAAACATTAGAGAAAGAAAAAATTTTAAAAGAAATGCAAAAACGTATCAACGAACATTTGAATCCCCTATTCCGAATCCATGATGTGGTTTTTATTCAAGAATTACCCCGCACTGCCTCTAACAAAATCATGCGGCGCATGTTAAGGAAATCGGTAACAGGCTGAAAATCGCGCTATACTAAAGCTATAATAATTATTCAGCGTCATTGAATTTTATGTTTTTATCTCCAAGGAGCGTACTTATGAAATCATTGACTAATCGAAACATAATGACTTTCTTACTCACAATCATCGCATTATTTTTCGCCCCACTCACGTTTGCGAAAATGATAAATCTCTATGACCAACCTAAGGCAGATGCCAAGATACTCGACACCTTAGATTCTGAAAAAGGTATCGTACCTATTTTCACGGGTGACAAAGGCCAGTGGATGAAAGTCGGTGATCCCAAGAATGGCAACGTGGGCTGGATTAAGATCAGTGATTTGGCGGATAAATCGGGTTCATTATCAACCTCCCTTTCTGTCACACAACACATAGTCAAGACACCCTCAGGCCCAAAGACATATCAACAAATAGAATTGGCCACCCCTAAACCTATGAGTGACACAGAAAGTCAGGCACTCATTAAACAAATGCAAACACGCGAACAAGAAATGCAAAAAAACATGCAAAAAATGATGTCTGATTTTTACAAAGATATGAATTCACTTTATCAATCCAATCCTGCTGTATTTACTCAAACAGCATTCCCTGTGGTCATGCCTATTATTGTAGTGCCACAACCCTCAGCAGCAGCACCAACAAAACAAACAACGCAACCTACACAGACCACACAACCAAAATAGCCGTCATTGCGAGCGCGAGCGAAGCAATCCCGGCTTTTCTGCTGTCTGGCACATAAAGCAAAAAAAATTTCCCGCCAAAAATCCCTTCGTCCTATCAATCAGTTACACCAAAATCCCCCAAAAACACCCCACAAACTCCCAAAAATTGGCTTATAATGTGAATATAGGCACAAAATCAACCGGTTATCAGTACTGAGGTAGTAATCTATGACAACAGGACCTCTGGATATTCTCAACGCTAAGAAAATAATTAAATATAGCACCAACACAGGTAAGCCAGTTTACTATGTATCCAATAAACTGGGTGAGATTGTTATCAAAGAATTTGTAGATGTCGATGGCGTAAAATATCCCTATTATGAAGCAACCTTAAAAACAGTAATAGATAAGCGTGATAAAAAGAAAAAGAAAAGTACCATCACCCCACATTATGTTAATCGAACAGATGAAGGTGTTAAAAAAGAAAACGAAGAAAAAAATGAAGATAAAAAAATTCAAAAACAAAATCTAGAAATAGAAACAGAAACCATTCAAATTTTCCTTCTCGACCTACCAAAAGTTCCAAAAAGCAAACATGATCTCGCTAAACACATGCCATACCGAATGGATGCTTATCGATATAATGGCGCCAAAGTAGGCGGCAGAAATTCAGCCGGACTTTATGGTGGTACACATGTATTTTATTATGCCCTAGCGAGTGAGACCACCAATAACAATCAAATTGAAAATCATGTCAAAAAACAAATGCTCATGATTAAACAAGATATAGGCCAAAAATTCAAAGAAGGTGAACCTGAATCAAAAGTCGATCCCACAAAAATACACCACAATAAAATTATCGCGGAATTTGTTGCAGGAAGAATCTTACAATTTTTAATAGGCGATTCTGTTGCTGCTATTTCTCTCGCCATTCGTCCAAACAAAAATAATTCTCGAAACTATAAAGCAAGTGATAATGTCTACATCAGATCCGTTTATTTCGATCAATACGCTGATCTTTTCCAAGATATTTGGCGAACCAACGGTAAAGATCCAGAAGCAGAAGGCTTAGACAGACCGTTGATGGCTGGCACGTTGAAAAAGAAATGGTTTGTGAACGGTGTTTTAAAATCCAATGGTGAGCCCCGCTATAACAATCATGAAGCCATCGATATCGGATCACACATCGTCTTTGATGATGACGTACAGAGTGGCAATATTGGTGTCTTAGGACCCAGATACGAAGAAGCAGATCCTAAGCATAATATTATGAAGAACCAACTCAAAAAAGATGGCGGAAAACTCGTACGCATCGACACGGGTGGTGCATTAAGAAGAATTGAAAGAAACACACCTGAAGAAGTGAAGAGACACGAGCCTGCCCATTTACATGCGCACAAATATATACCCCCTGTCGTGATGAAAGGGATGTTGCCAGGATTACGTCCCACCTCACATTATCTCGAATGGCCAAGATCATTACGCGTCAGTAAAAAGTGGGTAGATGAAGCTGAAAGACAAGCCAATCTCAGCCGAAAACAACTCGAGATGTGGCTTGATGCGACATACGATGAATTAGAAAAACTGCGTGGTGCAACCGGTGAAATCGCAATCACCAGTAAAGCGATGATCAAATATGCCAAAGAAATGTCTGATACAGCCTTAGCAGAAGTGAAGCAAGCCGTTGGTGAAGCAACTTTTGATAGCATTCAAAATGGCAGCCGTGATCCTGATCAACATCAAGGAATCAGAGAAACTATTTTTAGCACTGTAAAAAAATATCATCAACGAATCACAAATGAATTGTTAGATGATTTAAAAGAGCAAGCGCTAGAACGAAAATACAGTTTATGCTTCAAAAAAGTGGGTACAAAAGCGCTTCCAGCAGCAACGGATGAAGATGAATATGATTTTACAACCGCTGACGGATTTGACATCGAAGAAGTCATTCTTGAAAATCCTGAGTATTTCCAAGCTCGCATTGATGGGCACAAAGAATACCATTTTAGAAAAGGCGATCAACGCTATAAACCTTTTGATATACTCAGTATTGAGCGTAAAAAAGAGATTCATGAGCTCTTAACAAATAAACTAAATAAAAAAGCGGCGGAAGTGCTTGCCCGATTAGCAAACCAACCACCACACTCTATCTCTAGCAGCATCACCGACCCTACCATTGCTGCGTTTTCAAGTTTAAGTTCTACCACTTTTTTGAGAGGAACAGCGCGCCCTAATACCAATATACCTTTAGACACACGCTCGCTACCAAGAGGCGTAGAACATTTCGTCGTGAAAAAAGAAGTCTTACACAATAAAGATTACGATGAAGTATATGATGCTTTAACACAACCAGGAAAATCGATTAAACCTGTGCAACATCCTCAACCCAGCAATCAAATTATGACATTTATTGCCTCTGAATCAAATGACCCCACCGCCAAAAAAGCTTGTTTTGTCGAACCTTATTCTTCAACAGGCAACCATAGCGGTAAGTTAAAACAACTTCAATCTGAAATAGATAAGAATTATATTTTTGCACAAGCATTGAGAGCAGGGAATTATGTTGAGTTTAAGCATGTGAATTATAACCGTGAACTTGATTTATTGATTTCACTTTTGAAAAAACATAGTCATGCAATTGTGTTGGATGACGAACAACTTGCTATAGAAAGTATCAGCAAATTATTACTCACTCTTCAAGAACCGAACTGTAAATTAAAAAGTTCTCTTGTTGAAGACAGTGCACAACGCAATAGACTCGCTAAACTACTTTATGATGATTACAATGATAAAGTAACGCAACTGATTCATGATGCAAACGGTTTAGATGATGAAGTGTATACTATCCCTTGCAACGCATACTTCAAAACAGCTTTCACTATCTGTTTAGCCATGGGCACAGATAACAAAAAAACACTTTGTATTGATTCTTGCAAAGATCCTCTTATGTTAGAAGCTACAGCACTTGTCTGTAAGGCCTACGGCTGGAAATACAAAGGTAAGGACATTCCTGATTATTCTGCTCTTTACAGTTCTGAAGTACTCAACAAGGTGAGAGAATACTGTCAAATTATTGATAAACGACCCCAATCCATTAAGAGCCTTCCTGTGTCTGAAGATTCTAAATTAATGGAAGAGAAATATAGCGGCGAAATTAAAATAACTAATGATGGACATTTCTAAAAAAAACCGCAAAACTAATATTCACCTTTAGTTCTCATCACGGAGAGATGATCATGCACAATAAAATTTTAAACGCCGCATTAACCGCTATTATTGCAATCGGTGTGGCGAGCGCAACAACTGAAGCCGTCGCAGATCAATCAAAAAATTCAAAAGCACAAGACAAACTCATGAAAGGCATGGAAAAGTGTTACGGCATAGTCAAAGCTGGCTTAAATGATTGTGGCACTTCCAAAAACAATAATTGTGCTGGCACCTCAACGTATGACGGTGACAAATCTGCCTGGATTTATTTGCCCAAAGGCACTTGTGGAAAAATCATTGGTGGACGTTCGGCGCCTAAGTAAAAATCTCAGTGAATACGGTCGACGCGCAACTCAGCTCTTTCACCTCTCCCTAGAGGGAGAGGTTCGAGCGCAGCGAGGGGTGAGGGGGACAGATGTTACTTTGACTGTCTGATGACTGGGGTCCTGTCACTGAAAAAACTTTTTCGTGCTCGCAAGCTCCGCGCGAAAAGGAATTTTTCCAGCGCCACCCCGTATTTTTATTTACAAGCAAAGAGCAGAAAACAATAGTGTTGTGCTTCGAATAAGGCTTGATATGCAATTACAACAATTACAAAAAGACTTTGTTTTCAGCCTACACAACGATTCAAGCCACCCTATTCTTTCTCACATCCAGTCACACAAAAAAGTCCCGCCCACAACACAATTTTCTATATACCAAAGCAGCATAATCGGCCGCCTACAAAAAGCGCTGCAATCTCACTATCCTGTCTGCTGTCAATTAGTCGGAACCGACTTTTTTTTCGCGATGGCAACAGCTTATATTCGCCAAACACCCTCCTACTCTCACGACATTAATTATTACGGAGCAACATTCCCAGAATTCATCGCTGACTTTCCTCCCGCACAATCCATCCCCTACATAGCAGATGTTGCACGTCTGGAATGGGCATGGCTCAACATTCTCACAGCACCTGAAGCTGACGAATTTGATTTTCAAAAACTGGCGGCGCATGATGAAGAAGGCGCAGGACAATTGATTTTTCAACTTCCTCCAAAGAGCACTCTACTCACCTCCCCCTACCCTGTGCACACCATATGGGAAACTAACCAAAAAGGATATGTGGGCGAAACCGCCATCACTTTGGAAGAAAACAAAAACTATTATTATTTTATCTGGCAAAAACAATTTGAAATACACATAGACTTACTGACAGCCGCACAATGGCAACTGCTTACCTGGATCAGTGAAAATCGTCTGTTTGCAGAAATCTGTGAAAAGGCCATGAAGGAATTACCCAAAATCAACCTGCCTGAATTATTACCAATCTATATTCAATCTGGGTGGATTGCCAATTTTGTCATTGAATGACAGTTCACTAGAATTTTCATTGATGAGTAGATAACAGACGATAAAGGCAGAAAAGTTATGAGACGCCGTCCTCATAGAGAGACGTTATAGCGATTAAAGAAAGCATGGTGGTCTGTTTTTTTTGGCAGACCGAAAAAAACAGACCACCGTGCGTACACAGGTGGCTATGGCAACGGATTTATAAAGAAGTCTTCAAGTATGACCACACAGTGGAGCTCAATACCCCCCAGCCTCCTGCTGAAACTGCCCCACATACTTCGCCAACCTCACCACACCCGTTTCCATCAGCCCCTCTGCCGATAACTCCAACCACCGATACCCTTGCGCCAAGTCTTCCAAAGCAAACGTCTGACTGCCTCTTTTAAACTGAATACACGTCGATGGCGTTGAGTAATACTTCACACCATTTTTGATCCCTTCTTGCTGCTGATGTATATGGCCAAATAAAACGCTATGCACGCGAGGATAAGCAGAAATCTTTTCCCAAAAAACATCTGCGTTCTTCAAACAATATTTGTCCAACCACTCTACCCCTAACAAAATAGGATGATGATGAAACACCACAATGGCATGGTGTTCAGGGTAAGCCTCCAAGCAGTGTTGCAAATAATTCAACTCCCCCTGGCTCAACTGCCCCTCAATCACACCATCTTGATGCGAATCCAATAAAATAAGATGCCAGTGCTCAAGCACAATATGCTTCATGCCTGAAATTGTCCCCTGTGGATAAACTTTGGCTAATACTTTGCTATCATCATGATTACCGGGAACGAAATAAGCCGGCACCTGTAATTTTTTAACTTCATCTGCCAAACGCTGATAAGACCCTAACGAATAATCTTGCGAAAGATCGCCTGTGATCAAAAGTAAATCTGGTTTGACCGCCTCACGCTTAACCGCCTCCAGTACCGCACAAAAACTCTCAAACGTATTCACCCCAAGCAACGAACCTGCCGAATCGTCAAATAAATGCGTATCCGTAATTTGGATGAGTCGAAATGGTTTAGTCATAGCAATCCTTCAGATTCATACACCATCCTGCAAACGTCACACTTCCCCTGTAAACGTCACATCTCAACACACTAGCTTCCTGTATGTGTCACAAATGCATCCTGACGAAGTCACACTATATCCTGAAGACGTCACACTTCATCCTGTATCTGTCACACGAACACTGAAATATTAATAATATAACAATAACTTACTCATCCTAAACTAACTCTTAAACAATATTAAACAGTATTAAACGTTTGTCTGCTCAATAAATATTTCGTTACACTATTTACTCAGCCTAAGCATATGTTATGCTCATGCATAATTTAGGAATTAATTTCACTGATAAGGATCGATTATGACTAAGATAATCGTAAATGCAACACACAAAGGCGGCGAAGGAAAAACAACGAATTCCATTATGCTTGCTGAGTATTGTGCTCTCGTTAAAAAATACAAAACCCTCATCATAGACATGGATCCACAAGCCAATTTTTCAGGTCGTTATATTCAAATGGAATATGATCCTGCCTATAGAGGCGGAAAAATTCCTGCCATTCATCCAGATTATGAATCAAATGTGGACAGTGAATGGGATGGTAGAAGCAGTATTGCAAATATTTTCTATGGAGAAGAAGTTGTGCCTTACCCAACGTCTATTCCAAACTTAGAATTATTACCCGCACATTCTCACAAGTTACAAGAAGCAGAAGCCGTCACCAAAAATGAAGTCTTAGAAAAAGTTCATTTACAGCTCAAGCGTTTTCTAGAACTACCCGATGTACGCGATAGTTATGACATTATTATTATCGATACACCGCCTTCTAAAGGCCCATTAACCATTGCTGCCGTCAAAGCAGCGAGTCACATCGTCATTCCTGCACAAATGGAACAATTTTCCATTGAAGGGATTTACGGCATGTTGCAACTCTGGAAACAAGAATCCTATTACAGAACAAAAAATAATCCAATAGACCTAATTGGTATATTGCCTAACCAAGTAAGAGATATTAAGTTACACAAACAGTTTTTAGAAGGTTTAAAAATGATGAAAGGGGTGTCTGATTATGTGATGCCTAGAGTCATTAAAAAACGCGCTATTTATACGGAAATTCTCGTTGAAGATGCTAACCCTAAGAGTATTTTTGAATTACCGCCGCATAATGTCGCACGCTTAGAGTATGAGTCCGCATGTCAATACATAATGGAGAGGGTATTTAGCCATGGCAAAGAAAAAAGTATTTCAAATCAGTAATGCTTTAACAGAAGGATTGGAAGAAACAGTTTCTGCCGCACATAACTATAGCGGCGAATTACGTGTCGAAGCTATTTCGCTGAAAAAAATCGAGCTAGATCCCGAGAACCCGCGCGACATGGCGTTGACGTTTGAAGATTTAACGCAGGGGATAGACAAAGCGGATCCTGACTATCAACGCAAGATAGAAGAAAGAACCAGCTTACAGACGCTTGCTAACTCTGTGCGTGAACAAGGCATTATTAATCCCATCATGGTTTACAAACAAGGCGATAAATATCGATTGATTGCGGGTGAGCGCAGAACACTGGCTTCAATTCTGGCGGGGAAAACGGAAGTACAGGCTAAGATTTTAGATAGCAAACCCGATGAATTGAAAATCAGTCTTTTACAATGGATGGAAAACGTTGAGCGCAAAGACTTGTCTTTATGGGAACGCTTAATGAATTTAGAGAAAATCCTTTCATCCTATGCCACACATAAAAAAGTTACCTTGCAAGACATCACACCAACAGATATCGGTCGCTTACTAGGATGTTCTTTACCGCATGCGATGAATTTCACAGCTGTGTTACAAGCAGATGCAACCCTCAAATCACATATTCGTGTTAACAAAATTAAGAACCTAGAAAAAGCGGCATTAATCGCGGGCATTCAATCAGATGATGTTAAACAGTCTGCAATTGAAGCGTGCATGGAAGGTGCCACCTTAAAAAAACTTAAATCCATTTCCACACAAGACAAAGCGAAAAAAACGTTAGCTGTTTCACCAGCGTTACCCATCACACGTGGTCGTCAAATGACTTTAGTGAATCTTGGGACAACGAAGAAGATTCCCGTGGCTAGGCTGATCATTGATTCCGTCTTACAGCATGAAAAAGTGACTCACTTAAGAAAACATTTCAGTGATTTGAATTGGGCTGACTATAAAGCGATTAACCATGCCTTCAAACAATTACTCCTCACCTTAGAAAAACTTGAAGTGTAACGAGGTCATACCATGGAAGAGAAAGCAAAAATCACATTCGTACTACCCGACAATCTCCAAAAAGATCTGAGAGGGCAAATTGCTAAAGATGGCTATGACATGCGTGGCAAAAGTCGTTGGGTATCTGAAGGCATAGAATTCTTATTAGAGATGTCAAACTACCCTGAACTGGTTTATATCAGCGGAGAAATGAAAGGGTTCGAAAAAGTCGAATCTGTGGTGGTGAGCAAGAGTTTAAAGAAGTATTTAGACAATGCCATTATCCACATAAGGAAATCGTACCCAGCGATGGAAGGTGTGCAAAGCCGAATTCTGAGAACGGCAATTGTGCAACGTTTAATTCGCTCATAACGAACTAACTTAAGTCACTTAACTACAGATTAAGTTATTGATTAATAAAAAGTTAATTAAGATTTAAATCGGACAGAAATGTGGTAGAACCACACCGACATGTGACACTTACAGGATGCTGAATACAGATCAACTGTGTCGTTTACAGGATATGAAATGTGACGGCTACAGGATAGAAAGTGGGTTAACAGGGAGTCACTCCATGGCAGAAAAAGAGAAAACATTAGAGCTCAAAAAGCATGTGGCAGCAATCCACTCTAGCAATAAGCTGAGTTTGGTTCAGCGTAAAATTGCGAACGCGCTGCTATTCAATGCTTATGATGAACTGTTGATTAAAGACGAACATGAAATCCACATTCGCGGACTCTGTAATCTCATTGGTTATGATAGCCATGATTACAAAACGATTAAGAAAGCCTTAGTCAATTTGCTATCTACTGTTATTGAATGGAATTTGGTAGACGGCGATAAATTAGATGCGGAAGGTGTCTGGAATGCGAGTGCTATCATTTCTGACGCCAGTATTGAGGGTGCGATTTGCACCTATTCCTATAGCAATAAGATGAAGAAATTACTTTATTGCCCAGAATTATATGGGCGATTGAATATGTTCGTACAAGCTAAATTTCAGTCCACTTATGGCTTGGCGCTCTATGAGAACTGCATACGTTATCAAAATATCGAGCAAACCCCCTGGTTTGACATCTCACAATTTCGTAAATTAATGGGAGTTGAAGACGGCAAATACACGATTTTTCGGGACTTTAAACGGCGTGTATTGGACAAAGCGATAGAAGAAGTTAATGAATATTCGCCTTTATCGGTCAAAGCGAAATATCAAAAGCAGGGCAGGCAAGTGGTTGCCATCCAGTTTTCGATTAAACATG
>CAJCIZ010000158.1 GCA_903970525.1 Myxococcales bacterium
GGAGCTTGCGAGCACGAAAAAATTTTTCCCCTGGCGGGACCTCCGTCATTATTAATCCAAAAAATTTTCTTTCTCTCAACTACTGACCTCTTTATCCTATTTATGTATAATCCCAAGAAATAAAAAATGCTTTAGGGATGAGAAGCACATGATGACAGTGATAGAAGAAGAACAAGTTATCGCGCCTGCAAAGGAAGAAGAAATAGATGAACCCTCCATTGCCACAGCCATTACGCACTATAATCCAACAACACAACTACTTCTTTCTAGCAAATTAATTCCACACACACCCGAAGCGGGCTTAAATCCTTTAGTTGATTCAGCGGCTTATTTATTTTCCTTGATGGGAAAATTGAAACATATCAAATCCTATCGCAATCTCAACAAGTTGCGCAGCGAACTCATCAATGAAATTGAAAATTTCCAAGAAAATGCCAAAGCGTTTTGTTACAACACAGAATATGTCACAGAATATATTCCAGTGACATGTTACGCCATTTGTCTCACGCTAGATGACATCATTTCTGAAACACCCTGGGGCGGCGAAGGACGCTGGGATCAATACAGTTTATTGACCGCGTTCAATCAAGACTCTATTTCGCGCGAAAGCTTTTTTATCATCTTAGAACGCTTAATTCGTGATCCCGCGCTGTATATCGACGTCATGGAATTTATGTACATTTGTTTGAGCTTAGGCTTCAAAGGTCATTACAGTCGCGCGACTTTCAATCATGAACAATTAGAGCAAATTATTAACGCGCTCTATAAAAGAATCCGCGCATACCGTGGTGATTTCACCAAAACATTGTCGCCGTTTATAATTAAACCACGCGCTGCAAAAACACAAACCACTTTTAAAAAAATTCCAGTTTGGGCCATTGTCACCGCCTCTGCCGTCATTATTCTGGCTTTGTTTGCTGGCACGCGCGTTTTACTTGAACATTCTTCTAATCAAGTCTTTGACAATTTAATCCAAACAGAAAAATCGGTATCTTATGAAACACATACTCCATAAATTTCTTCAGCGTTTTGATAAGATACTCTTTCGATTAGAAAGCTTGGGTCTCAAAGCTATCCACACTGTTAAACCGTTTTTGTTGCCGCGATCTCACAATAAGATTCAATTAAACCATTTGCCCTGGTATTTATTGTTGGGCGCAGAAAGCGCGGGAAAATCCACATTGCTCGCCAATGCTAATATTAAATTCGCGCTCAAAAAACTTTTTCAACCCGAAGAAATGCAAGCCCTAGAAACGTCTGATGAATGCATGTTGTATGCCACAAATGATGCCGCTCTCCTCGATGTGCCAGGCAGTTATTTCACAGAAACGGGAGAAGATACGCTATGGCAAAATTTTTTGGCGTTGATTAAAAAGTTTAGACGTAATCATCTTGCGGGTGTCGTTATCGCCTTATCGCTTTCCGATTTAACCGATCGTGAAACTCAAGAAATTTTTGTGAGCACGCTCAGTGAGCGGATAAAAGACTTGAAAGAAACCTTTGGCAAAAACGTTCCGTTTTATTTTGCTTTGACAAAATGCGATTTAATTCCCGGCTTTGTTGATTTTTTCAGTGAAAGCGGGATTGATGAACTGGCTCAAGCTTGGGGCATTACCATTCCTTTCTTAGGTGAATCAGAATCCGTGACCGATGTTTTCACACACCGCTTTAATGCCTTAATTAAAAGACTGAACAAGCAATTAATTTGGCGCTTACATCAAGAAAGAGGCACGACAGCGAGACTGTATGTGAAAGATTTTCCTTTGCAAATTGAACGCTTGAAAGAAAATTTGATTCTCTTGCTGCGCACGCTGACTGAGACGCAAAGCTTTAATTTGCAAGGTGTTTATCTCACCAGTGCAAGCCAACCCAAACCAGAAGATCACGCCATGCATCAACAACTCACAACAAATGCTTCACAGCATGCGTTACAAATCATGTATAACCCTTTGATGCCTAGTCGTTCGTATTTTATACGGCAATTTTTGCTACAAACTATTCTGCACCCCGCAGCCAAAATAACACGCTGGTGGCAACAACCGTCTCTCGTTTATACTGTATGCGCTTGTGCAATTAGCTTTACTGTTGCCTGCGTGGGTCAAAGCATTTTTCATGCGCGGCATCCGGTGTATGCGGTGCAGACGCCCATCAATAACATCAAAATAGATTTACCTAGCGTGACACCCAACATAGGGCGTACGCTTGATAAATCCAATGCAGAGCAACCAGGATAATTTTACTCATCTAAAAAGGAGCTACACTATGCCAGAAGAAATTCGAATACAGGAAACAACAACCAAGAATGAAGTATTTGCTGCATATGATGAACTCTTACGCAAATTAAAAAATACTCAAAAATCAACAAAACAAGATGAAAAAATCGTTGAAGAAAAAAAAGCTGTTGTTGAAACCGCGATCAAAGAGTCTGGCGACGATCTAGGCAAACATTTATTCTCATTAAAATCAGCGCTCAATAAATCTTTGGAAGATATCGAATTAAAATTATTGGCCGAACAAAGAAAATTCGTCACGCTGCAACAAGCGGTCGATATCCAAAATAAAGAATTATTGGAACTCTATGAAATCCGCAAAAATGCAGACTCTCTTGCTGCCTTAATGCAAGCGATTTCACAAAAAAAAGCCCTCTGGGAAAAAGAACAAAAAGACTACGATACGACACGCCGTGACAAACACTCACAATTAGAAAAAGAACGTCAGCGCGAAGAAGAAACTTATATTTACAATCGTGATTTGACGAGACGAAAAGAAGAAAGCGACTTTGATGAAAAAATGCGTAGAGCAGAACTGGCGTTAGAAGAAAAACGCCTGCAACAAGAAGATAAATTCCGTGAACGCGAAGATAAAATTCTCGCTAGAGAACGTGATTTCCAATTTCAATTTGATACAGCCAAGCGTGATCTGGAACAAGAAATTTTAACCCGACGCTCAGAAATAGAAGAAGCCTTTAATCAACGCGAACAAGAATTTGCGAGTCGTGAGACAGATATTGCCAAACGTGACCGTGAAAGTCAGCATCGCAGCGAACTTGCGGTACGCGCATTAGAATTAGAACTTGCAACCATGCGCGCAGAAGCAGAAGAAGGGTTCAAAAATCGCGAAGCCGAGCTAGAAGCTGAAAGAAGAGAAATGGAGCGTCAAGCGACGATGGCGCTACGTCAGATGGAAGAAGAGTTTGCCAAAGCTTGCCGTGCAACGGAAGAAGCCTTAAGAGGTCGTGAATCCGCTATCACCGCACGTGAGCATGAATTACAAAAACTACATGAACAAGTGGCGAACTTCCCTGAAGTCTTACGCCGCGAAATTTTAGAAGCAGAAAGAATTCAAAGCGATCAATTGGCTGTCAAATTCCAATACGAAACTAAAATATTGCAAAAAGAATTTGAAGCTGAAAGAAAAGTGCTGAAAACAGAAATTGCTGCATTAAACGATAAGCTTGAGCAGGTGGAAGCGAATAATTATTCGTTTAAGCCGTTAGCGTATGCAACACCGACAGTGGAAGATGCCAGGAAGAAAAAAGCGAAAATTCAAGAGACAGAATCAGAAACAGAGTAAGAGTCATCTGTCATTCCCGCGCAGGCGGGAATCCATCCCTACTCAGGCACTCACTTAGCTATGAGAAACACGGAATAATGGATCCCCGTCTACGCGGGGATGACAGGTTTCTTATGCTTTTGCTAATAACTCATGCACTTCCTCATCCGTCGTCTGCGCAAAATCCTCATAATGCGCACCTACTGCATAAAATACTGATGGCTTAAGCGGACAAATCACTTTATCCGCAATCATTGCCATCTTATCGCAAATACTTTTTTCTGCGACCGGTACAGCAATCACTATCGCAGTAGGTTTAGCTAAACGTAAGGCTTTCACCGCAACTCGCATAGTTGCCCCAGTCGCAATACCATCATCCACCAAAATCACCACCTTGTTTGTCACATTAAGCGGTGGCCGCTTTTCTCGGTAGACTTTCTCGCGTCTTTGCAATTCTTGATGCTCTGAAAAAACCACTTGATCTATCGCAGCTTGGCTAATATTTAATTCCCGAATGACTTCTTCGTTTAACACTTGCGCACCACCCATGGCAATCGCGCCCATGGCCAGCTCTTCATGATAAGGCGCGCCTAGCTTACGCACGATAAACACATCGAGAGGCAAATAGAGCGCTTTGGCGACTTCAAAGGCAACGGGGACACCACCACGTGGCAATGCTAAGACAATGGCGTCCTTGCGATCTGAGTAACTCTTTAATGCTTCTGCCAAAAGCCTTCCTGCTTCCTGCCTATTTTGGTATTTATCCATATAAAATTTGCTCCCGATTACCTTCATTCTGAGAAATTCCGCATAACACTTTGCTAATAAGGTCCCACCTTTAAAGAATATTTTGTTTTCTAATTTCTTTTGAGAATATAAGTACTTTAGTATTATTGAACAGTAATAATCTTTTTCAATCTATCTAGCTGCAAAGCCTGTTTTTTGAGACGTGTACTCAACATAATCTTGTATATCTTTTTTATCCATTATTTTTATTCCTTGTTTTGCATGAGCGTATTATAAGGGATATTTTCAATAATGTTCCATGTCTTATTGATGGGGCCTGATCTTGATCCGGGCGTTAAACAAACTAGGCTTGATTTCTTTATCTTCTGTTTGAGTTTGAGTAATAATTTTTTGTTAATTTCAAGTTTATCAAGAATAAATCCGATACGTTGTATTGTTGATTTATTCCCAAGTTGATATGTACAATTAATTAATTCTTTAATGAGATTTTTATCTTTGCTGATAGTCGTTATCCACCCAAAAGATCTTGGGATTGTCCCAAATCGATTATAATCAATTACAGCATCAAAGAGAGCTCGCGCTTTTGATGAAAAGAAGAGCTTTAGATTTGATTCAGAAATAATATAACTTTTTCGGAATCCTATTTTTTTTACAGGAATCTTGATAAAAACAAATTTACTTCCTGCAACTAAGAATTCTCCTGATAATTTATCATTATATAAAAATACCTTTTGTGAAATTTGAGTTGAAAATCCATATCTTGCAAAAGCATCCCAGCCGGTAATCTGCCATTTCGCTTTTAACCATTCCATGTAACAAGCTAATACAAGATATGCGGAGGGTTTCCAAAGCTTTCCTGGAGGGAGTCTTCCGGGTGCTATATACAACTTTCTTTGTAATTGACCTATTCGACCTTGAGAAACAAGCCGAGTTAATAATCTAGCCGTTTGGATGCTGCTCAAGCCGAGTGTATCCATTATTTCGGCGCTTGTGAGCAAACAAAGAGTTTTGCCTGCCGCTTTTTTTTCGGCTAAAGCAAATAATTTATAATCTTGCGTATTTCGCTGTTGTGTTTTCATTTTCTTTATTCTCCTTATAAGAGAATAAGGCAAATAGAAAAACAATTCAAATTTAATTAATAATATCTAATAAAATCAATCGCTTTTTCATAAAACTTGCCATGATTTGAGCCCTATTATTGACTCGGCGCTCTAGCGCTAGGCATAAATGAATACCCGTTTACTTCCCAACACAAAAACTCGAAAAGATTCGTCCCAACAAATCATCCGAACTAAACTCGCCGGTGATTTCACTTAAGGCTTGTTGTGCTTGACGCAAATCTTCCGCTAATAATTCCCCTGCACGGTGATGATGTAATTGCTGTTGGCCTGACAAAATAAATTGCTTAGCACGTTCTAGCGCATCCAAATGTCTACGGCGCGCAGAAAAACAACCCGCTTGCGTCGTATCAAACCCTACGCATTGTTTAATATGATTCTTCAGCTGATCAACACCCACATTTTTTTTAGCTGATAATGAAATAATCGTCTTGCCATCTTCCGTGATAACACCCGCATCTTCTTTTGTTAAATCAATTTTATTCCGGATGAGCATCACTGGCGTGCGCGCGGGAATGTTTTCAATAAAATGCGGGATGTTTGCTAAATCATCTTGAGCATCGACCACACGCAGAACCAAATCCGCTTGTGAAAGTTCTTGTTGCGCACGACGTATACCTTCTTGTTCAACAACATCAACGCTTTCACGTAAACCCGCTGTATCAATAATATGTAAAGGCATGCCGTCAATTGAAATTTGCTCACGCAACAAATCACGCGTTGTGCCAGGGATATCCGTTACAATTGCAATATCTTTTCCACTCAGACAATTTAATAAACTGGATTTACCAACATTTGGTTCACCCGCAATCACAACAGTAATCCCATCTCGTAATAAGCTACCTTGTGAAGCTGAGGCTTGAATGCTTACTAAATCATGAAGTGCCGCCGCCAGATCAATCGCAATTTGTTGATCCGCTAAAAAATCAATTTCTTCTTCCGCAAAATCAATTGCCGCTTCCACATACATACGCAACTTCGTCAATGCTTCCACCAAAGCATGAATACGTTGTGAAAATTCTCCCTGCAATGATCGCAAAGCAGAACGCGCAGCTTGCTCAGATGACGCATCTATCAAATCTGCAATCGCTTCCGCTTGTGCCAAATCTAATTTATCATTTAAAAAAGCTCTTTCAGAAAATTCTCCCGGACGTGCGATACGCGCACCTTGCCTGATAATCTGCCGAATTAACAAATCAACCACCGCAGGTCCGCCATGGCCTTGCAATTCCAAAACATCTTCGCCGGTAAATGAATAGGGTTTTGCAAAGAATAAAGCGATGCCTTCATCAAGCGCAGATTTTTTTTCATCTAAAAAAGGGAGATACGTCGCAACACGTGCTTCAGGCAGAAGACCTAAGAGCTCAGTTGTGATTTGTTTGACGAGAGGACCCGACACACGAACAATCGCGATCCCACCGCGCCCAGGCGGTGAAGCTTCGGCTACGATGGTATCAGTTTCATTTTGCTTTGGATTTATCATTTCCGTTAATTTGTCGCATGATGTACCACTGTTGTAAGAAAGAGAGCGTGTTATTCACAAACCAATACAACATCAAACCCGCAGGGAAATTCATAAACATCGCTGTGAAAACCACCGGCAAGAACATCATCATTTTAGCTTGCACAGGATCGGGTGGTGGTGGGTTCAAGCGTTGTTGCAAGAACATAGAAAGACCCATCAACACAGGCAACACATAGAACGGATCTTTTTGTGTTAAATCATGTATCCAGAAAATAAACGGCGATTGACGTAATTGCACGCTTTCAATCAATACCCAATAAAGACCGATGAATACAGGGATTTGAATGAGGATAGGCAAACACCCGCTCATAGGATTCACTTTTTCTTTTTTATAAAGTTCTAAGGTAGCTTGTGTGAATTTTTGTTTATCATCGCCATAGCGTTCTTTGAGCTGCGTGATTTTCGGCTGAAGCTTTTTCATCACGCTCATGGATTTATAACTTTTTGCCGACAAGTGATAAAACATTAGTTTGATAATCAAAGTAACTAAGACAATAGACCAGCCCCAATTTCCGATGAAGTTATAAATCAGCTGCATTAACCAAAAAATAGACGCAGAGATAAACCAGAAGATGCCGTAGTCAATCGTTAACTTTAAACCTGGCGCAACTTTATCTAAGCGATCCGCAATAGAAGGTCCTACATAAAAATTCGCATGCGTTTCAATAGTGGCACCTGGATTTGCGACAATTTTCGGTCCTAATAATCCAATGGTATATAAACCATCTGGTGTTACGCGTGAAAAATATTGTGAAGTCGCTGTGTTTTCTGGAACCCAAGCACTGATAAAATAATGCTGAACCATCGCAGCCCATCCGCCTGTGATGGTTTTATTGACGGGTGTTGTTAACATATCTTTGAAAGTGATTTTTTCGAAAGGTTTTTCAGGGCTTGAAATGGCCGCACCAAAATAAGTTGTTAAGCTAATCAATCCTGTCTTAGCAGGTGGCGTATTCATACGCATGATCTGCAGATACTGATTACCTTCCCATGGTTGTGTTGATGTATTTTGAACTTGGTATGACACACCAATTTCATAATTGTTGCGTTGCAACGTAAAAAGCTTTGAGACTTTCACGCCATGGTCATTTTGCCAAACTAATTTAACTTGAACGACATTTTGATTTTGTACAAGCGCGTAATCTGTTTGATCTGAAGTATAGACCGCTTGGCCTTTTGAAGAATCAGGTCCATCTGTTCCTAATAAACCACTTTGTGCAATATAACGGGTACTAGGATCATTATTTAGTAAGATAACCGGTGTATTCGAATTCAAATCTTCTGGATATTTTAATAATTTAACTTGCGTGATATTTCCACCTAATGCATCAATTGAAACATCTAAGACATCGGATGTGACATGAATGATTTTCGCGCTCGCAGCTGTTGGCAGAGGATTATTTGTTACGCCAGGCGCACTAACCGCTGTATTGGTTGTTGCCGTACTTGTTGTGACTTGTGGAACATAATTATTTGTCGCAGAAACTGTTGTCGTTTGCGGATTCATCAATTGTGGCTTGGGATGTTCTTTATCCCACGCTTGATACAATTGCATGATAACTAAAATAAGAGCCGCATAAAGAACATATCGTAAGGTATTAATCATAGTTGTCGTCATATTGAATGTTTTTCCGGGACTGGGTCAATACCACCTTGGTGCCAAGGATGGCAACGTAAAATTCTCAGCATTGTTAAATAACAACCGTGCCAAAACCCATGAACTTTAATAGCTTCTATGGCATAGGCAGAACAAGTTGGATAAAAACGGCAACAATTGCCAAAAAAAGGACTGATACAAAATTGATAAACTCTAATGATTAGGCTGAGACTTTTTGACATAAGGTTATTAATTTTTGCCACAGTTTGTCTATACCTTCTCGCAATTCTATTTTGTCTAATTTGTCACATTGCTGACGTGCAATCACAATAATATCTAAGCCTTTCAAATGTTCTTGCTTAGCACGAAAGCTTTCGCGTACGACTCGCTTGATTTGGTTTCTAGAAACAGCACTATTAGCAACGCGCTTTCCTACAATAATGCCTAATCTCGCGAGTGCTTTCTGATTCGGTTTGTATAAAGCCAGCAAATGTTTTTGACTCACCTTTTTGGATTCATCAAAAATCGATTGGTATTCTGACTTTCTAACTAATCTGTTATTCCGAGGAAAGCTCAGCGTATTTTTCAAGGCTATGCTATCGACTAGACAGCTAATCTTTTACGGCCTTTCTTACGGCGAGCACTTAAAATAGCACGGCCATTTTTGTCTGCCATACGGGCACGGAAACCATGAGTTCTTTTGCGTTTAATGACGCTAGGTTGAAATGTTCTTTTCATCGGAATGCCTATCAAATTTTCATATAATATAAAACCAGGGCGGTCATAATATGTTTCATTGGGGTTTTTGTCAAATTATTCGCAGATTTGTGATACAAAGCTTTCTCGTATTATTTAAATAAGTATTTAAATATTCCTTATCTTGTAGAGCATAGTAGCTAAGGGAGGGATTTTCTGTGAGTAACGCTAAAAAAATAATGTTATTCATAGAGTTACAGATATTTTAGCTTGTGGGTAAGTGCTATTTGTCCTGTGTTTAAAACAATGAAACAGCCGTGTAGCTGTGCATAGAAATGAGGGGTTAGGGCTTATGCACAGCTCGCCAAGCCAAATAATGCCTGTTATGAACAGGTTTGAGAGGCTAACAAAATGAAATTTAAGACCTTACAAGCATGGTTGGACTACATTTGGGGGTTACATGATAACCACATCAATCTAGGTCTGACGAGGGTTCTAGACGTCGCAGAGCGCTTAAATTTGCTCCATCCTAGCTGTCCAGTGA
>CAJCIZ010000159.1 GCA_903970525.1 Myxococcales bacterium
TATTACTGTAAATGAATTACGTGAAGTATTAAGACGATTAAATCATAATGTTAGTGAACGTGGAATTCGTGAAGTTTTACGTGAAATTGATACGGATCATGATGGAAAAATAAGTTATGAAGAATTTGTACATATGTTACAACAAGTATAAATGAAAATATTTGTTTCTTGTAAATAAATCTTGTACTCATTTCAAATAAATGTCAAAGAAAAACAAATAATTGTCAAATATGATTAGTAATAAATACATATGTCATGTTATTCAAATATAAAGAAATATCACATAGAATTGCGTTATGTTTTATTCAGATGATGTTGTAACCTTTCAATATCACTGAAGAATGCATTTATATTTTTCTATAACATTCTTGGTGGAACTTATTGGCAAATAAATACTGAAGGTAGATCCTTTTCCTAAAAGAGATTTGGCCGTAATTCGACCGCCATGCTTTTCTATAATCTTCTTTACTATAGTAAGCCCCAAGCCTGTGCCTTTAATAGTGTGTACCTTGCGTTCCACTCTATAAAACCTATCAAAGATATGATTTAATGAATCTTCTGGAATTCCAATACCATTATCTATAACATCAATTCGCACTTCATTTGTAGGCTTATCGTAAAATGCTCCTACTTCAATTTTGCCTTGCGTAGGGGTGTATTTGATGGCATTGGTTAGCAAATTGATAACACTTCTTTCTATTGCTTCCCTATTTATTTCCACCATTGGCAGTTGAATTTCACCAATTACGAAAATCTCAATTCCTTTATCACGCGCGGTCAGATTGACAGATTTTACCGCATATTCAATGATTTCACGTATATTTTGTGGCACCCGTTCAAATTCGCGATCTCCTTCTTCAATACGACTCAATTCCAAAACTTCATTCACCAAATACATCAAGCGATCTGCCTCGCTGTGAATAATGTCTAGAAATTCGCGATAAATTTCTGGCTCTAGTTTTTCACCATGGTTGCACAGTGTATCAACATAACTTTTAATCGAGGTGATTGGTGTACGCAATTCATGACTTACATTACTTATAAATTCATTTTTCATGCGCTCTAGTTCGGTTTGCTGCGTAATATCTTGCATGATCATCACCGAGCCGAGAAATTCTGACTCCAACAATAATGGTGCAATATTCAATCTGATTATGCGTTCTCCAAGGTGTATTTGTTGTTCCTGAGCACACATTTTGGTAGGAGTTATAGTATCAGTAAAGTCTTGAATTATTCGGCACACTTGCGGGCTATCTGGCCCTTCCGTACAAAAGATCAAGGGCTTACCGACTAAATCACTAACATCTTTCTCAAATAATCGCGTTGCTGCAGCATTGACTATTTGCACTTTGTTATCATGATCGCAAACTACCACTCCATCAGCTATAGACATAAGCACTGATTCTAGTTTATTTTTTTCAGATATAAACTTGTTGCGCTCGTTCATAAGCGTGTCAATATTGTGTCTGTCGTAATTTTGAAGCTCTTTCGACATATAGTTAAATGCATCAACAACTTGATCTATTTCACGACCTGCTTTTTGTGTCGGTATTTCATAACCAAAATCTCCAGAAGCCAGGCGCGTTGCGCCCTCTGAAAGTGTTTGCAGTGGGCGACTAATCAAAACATAATGTATCAACAGGGCTAATGCCCCCAGAAACCAAACCAGTGCAAAAACCACAATTAGAGAAACCTTGGTTTGATGTTTAGCACCCAATAAGAGGAAAGATTCTGGCATATGCGCCAACAATACCCAAGCGGTAAGGCTTACAAACACCGAAATAGAAAGCAGCCCCAAAAAAAGCAGTTGCTTTTGAATAGAAATGCTCAAGAACTTTTTTATTGGAGATTGGAATAATGAAATAACTCTTTTCACTTAGAACCCTCATTGGATATCTCAAGACAGACACTGTCTATTATCCGTCAATAATTGTTTTAGCTAGCCTCTAAATGCTGCTAAGATTATATTCCTGTAATAGTTAAGATTAAATACTATTCGAGTAGCAAGAGCAGGAATTACTCTTACCATAGTATGGCTGGCCTGAGGCCTGGGTTAAAACATTGGTCGGGACGAGAGGATTCGAACCTCCGGCCTCACCCACCCCAAGGGTGCGCGCTACCCCTGCGCCACGTCCCGACATTTTAAATCATAGATAATTACTTGGTCTGGTGTTTTATATAGAGGCTAATTTTTTAGTTTACCATTGCAAATTGCTATCAGCAAAATCTTTAACTTCTCTCTCGATAACTTTCAGTTGGAAGCCATCAAACATCTTGATGATGGAAAAAACGTTGTGGTTTGCGCTCCTACGGGCTCTGGTAAAACGGCAATAGCCGAATACGCCATAGAATTAGCCTTAGCAAAGCAGCAGCGTTGTTTTTATACTACTCCTTTAAAGGCTTTGTCTAATCAAAAGTTTGGTGACCTCAAGCTAAAGTATGGCGAAGAAAAGGTAGGTCTTTTAACCGGAGACACTTCTATAAATCGCGACGCTAGCGTAGTTGTGATGACTACCGAAGTGTTTCGCAACATGCTCTATGGCACTATACTTGGTGAAGTCAGACAAAATCTGAAAGATGTATCTTTTGTGGTACTCGATGAATGTCACTATATGAATGATACCCAAAGAGGTACTGTCTGGGAAGAGTCTATCATTTATGCCCCTCCTGAGATCAAACTTATTGCCTTATCAGCCACCATTGCCAATGCCGATGAACTAACCGCCTGGATTCACAAAATACATGGGCCAAC
>CAJCIZ010000160.1 GCA_903970525.1 Myxococcales bacterium
TAACACACCTTGTTCACCACGTAATTGAGTGCCTGCAGCAAGATGTTGCCAGTTTAATAGCCAACGCATAAATTGAGCTGCGGTGACGGGTTGAATTTCATCGCGTAATTTTCCAAGTGTTAAACGATGGATGCGCGCTAACAAACGTCGTTCACACCATTCTGTTTCAACTTCAGTTCGAAAATGCCCTCTTAACACATACCCCGTTGTTTCAATGCGTAGTAATGCCTGTTCAATATCGCTCCTATCTAATTGCAATAAGCTACTTAACTCTCGTTGCGAAGTAGGACCTAAATGTAATAACCATCCTCGAATGGCATTCACAGTTGCTTCTTCACGTGTGGGCGTATCTTTTTCAATCTCTGTCAAAATAGGTAGCTTGCTCTCTGGATACATTGCAGAAAATGATTTAGCTTTTTCAACAGGGAACCAAATTGTTTTGCCATTTAAAGTGATAGAACTGACACGGCCGGCTGCTAACAAGGGTTCAAAATAAGGTTGCCACAAAGGCAGCGTGGCTTGTAATAATGGATAGTCAGCATCAACAGGCAACGCAATCACAGTTTGCAATAAATCATGCAATTCATCTTCGCTACGTATATCAGGCCACGCTTGTTGCTGCACTTCTGTAATAGCAGCAGGATCTAATTTACCAACTTCATGTAAAACAGAGTCAGGCAACATGCGTCGCATTTCAACGGCACGCGCGCGTCTTTCTTCTAAAGGTGCATCATCTAAAAATGCATAAGGATTTGCATTTAATATCTCATGTGAAAAAAGAGAGGGAACCGGTGTGTCAACAGCAAGGCATTGAATGTCACCATTACGGATATTATTAATAACTTGGATTAAGCCTTCTAAATCTAATGCTTCTGTGAGTGCATCTTTCATCGTTTCTGTAATCAGTGGATGATCTGGCAATTCAACATCACGACCGCCTAAATTATCTTGGCAAGCTGCCGCATCAGGGAAAACGGCAGCCAATAAATCATCCGATAACATACGCTGAATATTCGGCGGTACTTTTTTGCCGCTACGAAACCGCACTAATGCTAATGAGCGTGTTGCCACCCAACGCCAGCGTGTCGTAAAAAGCGGTGATTGTAAAACGGCTTGTGTTAAGGTTTCTTTCAACGTCGCAGGATTTAAAAATTGAAAGACATCACCCAAAGGAAAACTGTGTTGTTCTGCTAGTGCAATGTTAATCCCATCATCTGTCGCTGCGGCTTGTAATTCAAAATTAAATGAGCGACAGAATTTCTTGCGTAAAGCCAAGCCCCACGCTTTATTGATGCGTGCGCCAAACGGTGCGTGAATAATCAATTGCATGCCACCCGATTCATCAAAAAAACGTTCGGCGATGACTGTTTTTTGTGTAGGGACTGCGCCCAATACTGCGCGACCTTGAGAGAGGTATTCGACAATCTGTTCTGCGCCACTGTCATCGACGCCACAGGATTTTTTTAGCCAAGTGATGGTAGGAGTTGCTTGTGACGTATTTCGCGCTTCTTTAATGGGCGTGATGTCTTGTGGTAAGAGACTGACAACTTGCGCACGGAAGTCAGAGACTTGCAAAGAGAGTTCTTTTGTACGTGGTGGTGCCTCGCCGCGCCAAAACGGGACACTAGGCGGTGCGCCATGGGCATCTTCTACATAAATACGTCCTTTTGCTGCTTCGATGCGATTAATTTTCCAAGAAGTCGTGCCTAATAAAATAATATCTCCACGGTTACTTTCTACCGCAAAATCTTCATCTAGTGTACCCACCATTATTTCAGCAGGTTGTGCAATAACGGTAAATAAGCCAGTTTCAGGAATAGCACCTCCACTAGTAATAGCAGTTAGGCGTGCGCCCCGGCGCGCAGTAATGCGATGATTATACACGATCTCGGAATAAATACGCGCCATATCGCCCACGGGATCCCGCAATGCCATCTGCTAGCATATCTAGAATGTTATCAAATAATTCCCGTGATAAATCATCATAGGCATAAGCTCTTTTGCATAAAGCGAATAAATCATCTTCTTGCCATTCTTGTGTCGCAACAGCCGCAACAATTTGTTGCGCTAAAATATCGATTGGCTGTTTTGGAATAATTAATTGATCTAAATCTCCGGTCCGTATCGCATAAACTAAAGCAGCGCATTCGACTAATTCATCACGCGTTGTTGCAAAGATGCGTCCTTTAGAAATAGCACCATGCCAGTGTCCTGCACGCCCTATTCGCTGTAGCGCAACAGCAATCGCACGGGGAGAACCTAATTGGCAAACTAAATCCACAGTGCCTATGTCGATACCTAATTCTAACGAAGCTGTTGCAACTAAAATTTTAAGCTCGCCATTTTTTAAGCGTGTTTCCGCGTGCAAACGCAATTTGCGTGATAAACTGCCATGGTGGGCGGTCACGAATTCTTCGCCTATGCGTTCTGCTAAACGATGCGCAACGCGTTCAGCAAGACGTCTAGTATTTACAAAAACTAAAGTAGAACGATGCGCAGCTGATAAGGCGACAATACGGTTATAAATTTCATCCCACATATCGTTGGATGCGACAGGCGCTAACGGGCTAGAGGGAACTTCAATGGCAATATCTAAGTGTCTCGCATGACCGATGTTAATGATAGCAGGCGGTTTACGTTGTGTGCCGGTTAAAAATTCTGCGACGACTTCAATCGGTTTTTGCGTAGCAGATAAACCGATACGGATGGGAGGATGTTGAGTGAGAGCTTCTAGGCGT
Organism: Myxococcales bacterium; assembly: GCA_903970525.1. Classification (GTDB taxonomy): domain Bacteria; phylum Pseudomonadota; class Gammaproteobacteria; order DSM-16500; family DSM-16500; genus UBA5158. Next base: position 2,739 of record CAJCIZ010000160.1, read on the forward strand.
TCTAAAGATAATAATAAATGCGTCCCACGCTTATCGTTTGCCAGCGCGTGAATCTCATCCACAATCACTGTTTTAACGGTCGAGAGCATGGCGCGACTTTTTTCAGCTGTGAGTAAGATATAAAATGACTCAGGCGTTGTCACCAGAATATGCGGTGGTTTTTTTAACATTGCTTGACGTTCTTTTGTCAATGTATCGCCTGTTCTGACAGCGACACGAATTTCTTCCATCGTTAATTGATGTTCTTGTGCTAATTCAGAAATTTCTTGCAAAGGCTGCGTTAAATTTTTATGAACGTCATTGCTGAGTGCTTTTAACGGTGAAATATATAAAACCTGGGTGTTGTGTGTCAGTGTGTGATTTAATGCCTGACTAACGAGTTGATCTATGCAAGCGAGAAATGCTGCCAGTGTTTTTCCTGAACCGGTAGGCGCTGAAATTAAAGTGGTTTTGCCCGCTAAAATTTCTGGCCAACCCTGAATTTGTGGTTCGGTAGGCGTACCTAATTTTTTCTGAAACCATTCTTGTACAAGAGGATGGGCCCAGCTCAGACTATCTGTGTTTCTCATAATGGGTTAATCAATATCCGACGCTAAAATGCGGGGTATTATAGCGTATTACGCTTGAATAATGCATGGTAATCATATGATTTTTTCAAGAATTTCGTTAAGATAGTGTTTATTTCAAATTAGTAAAATAGGGATATATGAGCAGACAAACCGCAGTGACAACCCAGTATAAACTTGCACTGTTTCTCTTTAGGCGAGATTTGCGCTTGGATGATAATCTCGGTCTAATCAGTGCTTTAGGAAATGCAGAACAAGTTGTACCCGCTTTTATATTCGATACGCAACAATGTGAGACCAATTCTTATAAAAGCCCTGCCTGCATTCAGTTCATGCTGGAATCCCTACAAGATTTGCAGGAGCAGTTAAAAGAAAGAGAGGCAGCCTTATATTTTTTTTATGGCAATACTACGGAAATTGTAGAACAAATTGTTAAGACTCAAAAAGTCGATGCGATTTATGTCAATCGAGATTATACACCTTTTAGTCAGCAGCGTGATCAATCCATTGCAGCGCTCTGTCAAAAATATTCCATTGCATTTGAATCCTATGATGATGCATTGCTGAATCCACCAGAGCTCACTTTAAAATCTGACGGAACACCTTATCAAATTTTTACGCGCTTTTATGAGCATGTGAGACAATTTCCCATCTCAACGCCTAAAAAAAATCAATATAAAAATTATTTTCAAGGAAAAATAGATCTCAGTCAGGATACAAAAATATTTCAGAAAATCTTACCAACTTTTTCACAAGATTTAGCAGAGACTGGTGGGCGTCGGGCTTGCCTTAAAAAACTCTCCGGATTAAAAAATATAAAAAACTATTCTTTAAATCATGATTATCCTAGTCTGAAAGCCACCAGCGGTTTGTCAGCACATTTAAAATTTACAACTTGTTCAGTGCGTGAAATATATTATGCAATTAAAAAATCCGTTTTAGGCCCTGAGTCAATTTTACGTGAACTGTATTGGCGAGATTTTTTTACCATGATCGCATTTTATTTCCCACATGTTTTTGGCCATGCATTTCGTCGTCAATATGATAGTATTGCGTGGAAAAATGATAAAAAAACCTTTCAAGCTTGGTGTCAGGGACAAACGGGATTTCCTATTGTTGATGCAGGCATGCGCGAGTTGAATCAAACAGGATTCATGCATAACCGAGTGAGGTTGATTACCGCTTCATTTCTAGTAAAAGATTTGCATATTGATTGGCGATGGGGAGAAAAATATTTTGCCCAACAACTCATGGATTATGATCCTGCAGTGAATAATGGAAATTGGCAGTGGGTAGCGGGGACTGGAACAGATGCGCAGCCTTATTTCCGTATTTTTAATCCCTGGTTACAACAAAAAAAGTTTGATGCTGAATGTCTTTATATCAAAAAGTGGGTGCCAGAATTAAGCGAGGTTGATCCTAAGATTATTCATGGTTGGTATAAAAGAAAGGCGGACTTGTTAATTCAGTATCCTGTGCCTATAGTAGATCATAGTGTTGAAGCGGAGCGGGCGAAGCGTTTGTATGCAGAGAAGTAGCAGAGATGACATTCACCCCTCTCTTGATAAAGAGAGGTGAAGAGTACAAATCTTATTTCTTCTTACCATATAATTTTTCAGCTTTTACCTGCATTTTCCATACGGAATAATTCTTTAGCACCGAAAGCTTTTTTGTAAAACTCAATAGCTTTCGAACATTTATTGATAATTAAATAAGGTGTTACTGCAGTATAGCCTTTAGGAATGGGAGATACTTTTTTACGTTTTGCTGTTGTTTTTTTTGCAGAAGCTTTTCTGACCGTTTTCTTGGTTTTAGCAGCAGTTTTTCTTTTGAGAGCAGATTTTTTCTTTGCTTTAGGCAAGGTTATTTTCCTTAAAAAATTAAGTCGCTAGGGTAGCAATAAATTCGCGAAGATACAACGTTGATGAGTCTCTCTCAAGAATTTTGTCCGCTGCGCAAATACATAAAAATACTCGCCGCGACAGACACATTTAATGATTCAACTTGTGGATTGATCGGAATCTTGACTTGCATTGCTTGCTTTGAAATAGACTCATCCATGAAGCCGGTTTTTTCGCTGCCGAAAATAATAGCCAATCGACTGGGGTCGTTTGCAATGATGTTAGCAGATTCTTTAGCATGGGACGAAGTCACAACAATTTTAATATGATTCGCTTCACAAAATGTCAAAAGTTCTTGATGTGTAGCGGTGATCAAAGGGATTCTAAATAGATATCCTCTGCTGGATCGAATGACGCGTCTATCAAATAAATTCTTGTAGTCAGTATTGAGAAAAACTAAGGCATCAATGTCAAAAGCATTTGCTGTCCTGATAATAGCGCCAATATTTCCTGTAATACTTAAGGAATCTAGCACGATAATATCTTTTTTTAATTTCAAAAGTGACTGCAAATTATTAGGTGCCGGAATCTCGGCCATAGCGAATAGTTTTGACTGTCTCGTTTCACCAAATAGCTTTTTGCAAGTTCTTCTGGCAACTTCCATGATTGTAGTAGAAGAGGGTAGCTGTTTGACAAATGCGGGATCTAGCTCATGTTTGTCTAAAGTAAAAAGGTAAATCAAGTTTAAATTACCTTTAATTGCTTGCAGAATATTTTCTTCGTCATCAATAATAATTCGGGTCTGTGCTTCAGGATTGCCAGACAAGATATTACGGATTTCTTTGGCAATAGAATGATTTAAAGAATCGACTATATCTGGGTTGTCGTTTGTGGGTTGATTTTCTGGGGTAATCATTTTGTTCACGTTCGCTCTCTCCTACTCGGGATGGGACTTACATTATCACTTTCTAAGATGTTTTTCCAAAACATTCATGTATTCAGGCATGCTGCTGTTCACTTGGGTGGTTGAGTAGGTCTTGTTTGGAGTCTCATGCTGATTTATCCATTCGACAGCAGTTCTATTGCCCATTGCTTTTGCATGTTGTAAAAAAGGATAGACTAATTCGTGATAATCAATCCCATCAATAGAATTAGCATCATTTAAAATAGAGCGAGCATATTCAACCAAAAGATCATCCAATGATAGTGGCGCTTCTGTTAGAGATAAATTAGCAAAATCACATAAAATATCTTTAAATTTGACGGCAAAACAGCATATTAATCCATGCTCTTTCAATCGTGAATTAACCATCTGTTGATTGTTCGCACGTATTTCACGAAGCTTCTTTTCGTCATAGATTTCTTTCAAGGCAACAATCGCATCTTTATGATGCAGAGCGGCAGAAAACTCATAAATAGAATTTGCTATTGTGAGAATAGCGGTATTAAGGCTGATAAAATGGTTATGATAATGAGGGAATTTCTGTTTGATGTTGTTTGCTAAGCGTTCAGCGTGTAAACCTAAAATATAAAAAATATTTGCTGTCAGCGTGATATTTAAGTGTTCTCTAATTGTTGAGAGATAAATTGCTAGAGAAATATCGAAGTTAGTCGTGTCAATCGTTGGCTTGTTATTTGTGGTAAAAAATAAAATTGTTTTTGAGCTATGTATCTTTTTTTTAAGAGGAATATATTCTTCATGTTTTTTTTCATAATCCTCGAAGTGGACTGTCTTTTGCTTATAATGCAATATCTCTCGTAAATTCGACTGGTTTTCGGTGGTAGGTTGTTTACGTTTGTTTGATTCGCTTTGTTTAGTAAACTGATTCTCTCCAGGAGTAATTGCTGCGAGTACTTTTGCAAACCTGAGTGCTGGATTTGGTAAAGGTGGATTTTGCATCAATTTTTCAAGCTGCGTTTGAAGTTTATTATGATCATCACTAAAAGAAGTTTCATGATATGGGTTTGAGATGACTGAAAGCAAATGTGTTGCTAATTTTAATAGGATGGGAATTTCAACCGCCTCCACCAAGAAGAGGCTTCGCATTTCTAAGGCATCGATTAAGCGGGTTATGAAATCAGTTACGGCAATCCTAGGTAAGTCATTCTGATGGATTTGCTGAGAGCGATGCTCCAATCTTACGCCCGCTACCATGTGTTCAATCACTTCTACCAGCGTCTCAAAAATGTATTGGAATGAGTCATTGATTAATAAGGTATTTTTTAATAGTCGACTGCCTTCATCGAAATGGTAGGTTATCATTTCTTTGTTATAAAACTCTACTTGCTTAGCTTGGCTCATCATGGGAAATAGTTCAGACAAAATTTGATTAATATGCTATCAGATTGGTGAAAAATAATAAACTAATATGCATATCTTTGGGAGAATTAAGCTTTTCTTAATACTTATTAAAATGAAATCTTGCGAAATCTTCGCATCTGTTCTTAATAAGATCAGCAATTTTTTCTTGAACGGGATGATTTATTTCTATGAGTGGCAATGCAGTGATAATTTTATCAATTAATACCATAATGTGTCGTCGAATTTCTGGCTTCGCAAATTAATTTTTCACACGCAGGAATAAACGATAATGCACCTGCGCATACACCACCTATTTTCTCTAACATCGAAAAGTCATTATTAGCACTAATTCCCAATATTTTTGCTATTAATTTTCTTGGATTTTCTTCAGCGTTGACGATAGATCCTCAGAGTGGAAAACTTATAGAACCTAGTTTTTGGGGAGAAAATCAAACGACGCCTAATATTCCATTAGCAAACTTTTATTTAGCTAAGTTGAAATCACTATTGAGTTATTTCAACAGCGGAGAAATAGCTGAATCTGAGCAAAATATTCTTGAAGCATACCATGAAGGGCAAGCGCAGCTGAATCAAGATGAAAACGCACGGGATTTTTGGTATTGTAGACCTCAATCAAAATAGCTAGGAATGAACATCATGCCGCATGCTTCATTACAAACGATGGACCGTCTTGAAATCATTGCATTGATGGATAATGCGTTAGATCCTTTTACAAAAACGCATCCTAATATGCGCTGGAATGAATCGCAATATCGCGCAACCGTACTTAACAAAGAAGAATTTTCTGGCACGGATTTTTGTCGAGCGCGTTTTAATTTTTAATTTGAAAGATAAAGGATTATGTATATTCACAGCTTGTGGTCACACAGGTGTTATCAATGCGGCTAGGTATGCCAAGAAATTAACTCGCCATGATAAAATTCATTTCATCATGGGTGGGTTTCATTTAGCGCCGACTGAATTAGCTAATCGCATTAATCCTACCGTTCAAGATTTTGCATCCTTAAATCCTAACTACATTATTACGGGACATTGTACAGGTGCGAAAGCGCAAGCAGAATTGACGGAGAAATTTCCGCAGCAACATATTACGTATGGGGTGGGTACGCTATTTCATTTTGATTAATCTGTGATAGCAATAAAACGCCGAGAATGTCTCGGCGTTTTTATCCACGTAACTTTCTTCCAATCAAATTAATGGTAATAGTGGTGATAATAATGATGGTGATAATAATGATGATAGTAGGGATGGTGATATCCGGGACGGACAACAACGACTTGATCAGCAAACACAGTTGCTGAAGCCAACACACAAGCAGCTATTATCATTAAGATTAAGTTTTTCATGGTGGGATCCCCTTTATACAAGTGAGTCATTCGAATACGGCCTGTGCGGTTCCCTATGCAGCGAAGCGACTGTTTTGACTAATCTTCCATCTTTATTCTAGTATAGCGCTTTAACGTATATTTTGTGAACAGATGTTAATTTTCATCTTATTGATTTATAACGAAATTATTATAATTTGAGCTTTGTACGGTACAAAAATCGATGGATGAAGAAATAACTCGCTGATTTCAAACAAAAAACCTAGAATCTCGTGTTTTCCGAGGACATGAGGAACAGGTTATATGGATATTACCAGCGAGTTGAGCAAGAGCTTAAAGCAAC
>CAJCIZ010000161.1 GCA_903970525.1 Myxococcales bacterium
TTAGGATCATAACTACTCGGTAATTTAAACGATTGTGTGGTGTTACTTTGTGAATAGCTGTAGCTTTTACTGCCATGTTCACTGTGAGACGTTTTCTGCATGAGGTGTGTGTTAACGATTAATACGGGGGAAGTCAGGATACGTGTGCAAATGGGTCACTTCATTTTTAAAACGGACTATAACCCTCACTGCGTATAGGTTATAGCCTTTTGTCATAGAAATAGCTTTCAGACTAAATACCAAGTTCACTATGCGAACCAAGTCGAACCACTTGCAGCGTATTTATATCTGGTTTTCTATAGATAAGAATTAAATCAGGCTTAATGTGGCAGTCGCGATGATCACTCCAGTTATTAGTAAGAGCATGGTCGCGGTGCTTTTCTGCTAATTCATTATCATTTGCAAGAGCTACCAACACCTCAACAAAGAGAGTTTCTAAAACCTCTCTATATTTTCCCTTCTTTTCACGTTTATAGTCTTTTTTAAATTGAGTGGTTTTTTCAATCCCCCGCATTTAAATCATCCATTAGAGAATCAATACTTTTGAATGAGCGTAATTTTCCTCCTCGAGCCTCTTTCATCGCCTCAATTGTTTTTTGATTGGGCACTAAAGGTTCAAAGGGTAAAGCCTTTTCACTCGCCACACGCGTTAATAGGAGACGAAATGCATCAGATACCGTTAAACCCATTGAGGCCAACACAGCAGAAGCCTCTTCTTTAATATGCCCATCGATTCTAGCTCGAACAACCGCATTTGCAGTCATAATAATCTCCATCACCTTATAAGCTACATTGTAGCCCATTTATGCAACTTCCGCCACTTCACTATCTATTTTAAATAGAGTTCTATCCCTTGTTAGGTACAGATTTGCGGGACGACGCGCTAAATCAAGTACATACTCACCAAAGCGCTTAATTTGCTCCGTTATGTATGGACTCATATGACTCAGATCTTCTGCTGTAATTGTATAACCCTCCTGTATTAAAGCGTGACATACATCAGAGATATCAATTACATTTTGCAGCATGATGCAATTGGCGATTAAATCATTGTGCTTAACGGCTTTTTCCATCTCATCGGGATCATTCGATGCAACCAAATATCTTGAGCCAAATCTAATCCAGTCCTCAAGCGTATGGTAGGACTCTATTTTATTTGTCGTTGCCGTGATTGTTTGTCTTAACTCTTTATTCGACACATAATCAAGCAAGAAAATCGTACGAATCACTTTGCCTAGCTCTTGAAATGCTTTATACAGCCTATTTTGATTGTTGTATGAATTAAGCTTGGACAGTATAAAGGAAGAAGATACTCCTCCTAATTTTACTGAGATGATGACCTGCATTAAGTCCTTCCAATGTTTTTCTAAAAGCTCCCAGTCAATTTCAGCCTCACAAAACATCGAATCAATATTGGTATATTTTGTTTTTTTATCAACTCGATACAGGTTCAAATCTTTCCAATTGCGAATCCTCGGCATTAACTGAATTCCAAGTAAATAAGCAAAAGCAAAGACTGGTAAGGACTGCCCCTGGGTATCTGAGTGAACAATATTTGGTTGCACCTCTGAAGCATTTTTTAGTAAGCCATCGATAATGTGTATGGCTTCCCATACCCCACATCGAATAAATGTTGAAAATAAGGCAATGTAATTATCGGCTATATGCCGGTAAGCTATGCCACCCTTCTTTCCATAGCGGATATGTTGTTCTGCAATCATATTATCATCATGTATTTCCTCAAGTGTTCCATCAACTGCAACGCGCTGGCCAGTACCCCATGCACGTAATAACGGAAACTCATTTAAACAATTGACCACTCTTGTAATCGCTTTGGTTAATGAGTTCAACGTAAAATGTTTTTTATTAATCCTTGATAAAGTACGTGGCTCAATTTCAAATCGTACATGCTTGGCTGTTTGGGTAGGGCCAAGTCCAGTGCCATAACAGAAATTGGTTAGAATATATTTTTCAATGGCATTCTCTAATTTCGCTTCTGTGCCAGTAATTGGACCAAACTCATATGCCCAGCCTGTGTGGTGATGACCATTTGTTAAAATATCCAGTAAGCTTCTTTCTGGCAAGCGCTGACGAATTAAACTCTCAATTTTTTCAGCATGATCGCTCTTGGGTTTGGGTTCGTATTTTTTTAGAACAGGACGCCCCTCTTCATTAATCACAAAATCAGGGATATTAAAATAATTTTTATCGACATCTTGAGCTTTATCTGTCAGTGTTTTTTTGAGGTTCCCCATCATATCTTCCGCATTATTCGCAATGCCAACTTCATCGCAAAATGCTTCTAAATGTTCCTGGCACTCCTCCCAAGGTAGCAGTTCGGCACGATAATCTGCATAGTTCCTGGCTCCTTTAACATACAAGTCACCCGAATTAAGTCCTTTGGATACATACTCAAAAACACAGCTTTCTAATGCCCGTCGATTGGCTTTAGTCTTGTCCACACTACTCATGATCTGTTTGTTCCAGAATGCTGTGGTAAATGATAAGTCAATATCTTCTGTAATGAATTCAGCGCGACGATTCTCATGTTTCAATAGGTATTGCATGGCAATAATTAATTTGTCATCTTGGGTCGGACTGTTTAACTGCAACGCATTCAAAATTTTAAAGAGCAATGATCGTCGTTTCTGGATCATATCGGTTAGGTATATTCTATACTCATCCCCGTGACTGGCCAATATATCATCGCATTTATTGGTCAGCAGGGAGAATCCACCGTCGTCGTCAATTTTTTGATAAAATGCTTTTGCAAATTCAGTGTGTTCTTTGATGGACTGTCCATCGTGCATAATATTTTTAAACAGTTCCACAATGGTGCATGTGTCCTCTTTGCTGTTGTTTAGCTTGGAGGCGAGTTCTGTTTTTGATTGTTTATGAGCAATGGCAATCAGTCTGCAAAACATAACTGCTAAGGCGTCCTTGGCATTGGCTTGAGAACGATATATTAATGAAGCGATTAAGGTGTATCGTTTTGCCTCACCGAATTCAATTAAGTCATCTGCTGTCAGTTGGTGAGCCTCTTCAGCAAATTGTTCAATCTTTACTTTTGCAATGCCATCCAGGCAGTGCATGACGTTTCCAAAGGACAATAGCCACTGAAAGTGATCTAAAAATTTCTGAAATTTTTTGATGCTTGGGCGTTTCGGCTGGTTTTTTAATTGATTAAACAAGGTGCGCTGGGTTCCATCTTGTAGTTTTAACAAGTTACTAAATATTTCAGATTGATCTGAGGCTAGTATCCTTTCCATGGTTTCACGAAATATCTTATTGTTAACGCTATGGCGAGTATGGCGGACAATACGACTGAGCCTATAAAAACCGGGCAGTTCATAACTGGCTTGCACCAATTGTTCAATGACTGCGTTAATAATGTCTGGGATATTATTCATAGATTGGGAGGCAACATAGGCATATTGGATTGCCAGCTTCATACCCTGATGGACTTTTTTACCATCAACATCATCATACCCCCAGCGTTTAACATTAAGAAATTCACGGATTTTTTGTCTGTGTCGATAGATACTTTTATTATTGTCACTATAACCAGGGGTTAATCGATAGTGATATTTTAACGATTGGCGGATATGTACGCTTATTTCTGATGGTATTTTATCCATGTCAATAAAGTAGCCCAGTCGTTGAAATGCTTTAAGTTGAATAGCCAGATTAAATCGAGACTTGTCAGTTTTTGCAGCCAGTTTAATCATTTTGAGCTCATCATCGCGCAACGAGTAACTGCTGCTTAATTCAGTCGATTTTATTTTTCTTCTTTTTGGAAATCGGGGGTAAGCAGTTTTTTCAATCGATGACATATGGGTACTCCTAAACTGTGTCAAAAACAGGTGTTTTTGGCGCATGGAAATTTAGTCTTGCTTTTCATGGCAAAACCGGGGAAAATTCCGTTCCAAAACTAGTTCCATAACAAAACGTGCCAAAATACACGATAATTCTTATTTTTGGAATAGATTTTATGCCAGGAGGTATCTGTGAAGTTTGGTTATGCTCGTGTATCGAAAAATGAACAGAGCTTGGATGTTCAAATTCAGAAATTGACCGCAGCTGGTTGTGATGAAATTTTTCAAGAAAAAATTTCAGGAGCAAAGGATGACAGACCCCAATTAAAAGCATTAATGGGAAAATTACGGAAAGGCGACACACTTTGTGTTGTTCGATTAGATAGGCTTGGTCGACGCATGATGAAGTTAATTGATCTGATTAATGAATTTAAAGAAAAAGGGATTGAATTTGTGTCGCTTGAGAATAATATAGACACATCCAACCACATTGGAATGCTCCTCTTTAATATCTGTGCGGCATTTTCTGAAATGGAACGTGAGCTAATTCGTGAGCGAGTGAAAGCAGGACTGGATTCTGCAAAACGGCAGGGTCGTAAGGGAGGTAGACCTAAGGCACTAACGGATGATAAAGCTGAGACAATTAAAGAATTACGTCGAGCAGGGAAAATGTCGGTAAAAAAAATCTGTGAAACGATGAAAGTGAGTAGGTCGGTATTTTACCGGTGTATTAATCAAGATGTTGAGGTGTAATTATGGCAACCAGGCCTGTCCTACAATTTAAAATTACATTACAAGGAATAGTTCCTTCTATTTGGCGAAGAATTCAAATTTCTGATTTATGCAGTTATTGGGATCTGCACGTTGCAATTCAGGATGCTATGGGTTGGCTGGATTGTCATCTACATCACTTCGAAATGAACCACTCGATCGAAAAAGGCAAGGAGCATATGGGTATTCCAGATGATGATGGTTTTGATGATGTCCTGAATACGCTACCTGGATGGGATTATCGAGTCAAAGATTATCTGATTATCAACAAGCAGTTTATCTATGAGTATGACTATGGCGATGGTTGGATACATCTTATAGAGTTTGAAGGAGAATACCCCAAACAGGACAATATAAAATATCCTGTATGTCTTGATGGAGAACGTGCTTGTCCACCTGAGGATGTCGGTGGCATACCAGGCTATGAACATTTTATCGAGGTAATTAGTAAACCCAAACACCCTGAAAGAAAAGAGATCTTGGAATGGGTTGGCGGAAGCTATGATCCAAATCACTTTGACCCCAAAAAAGTGAAGTTCGATAATCCAACAAAGCGCTGGAAAAAGGCTTTTGAGCAAGAGGGTTACTCTTCATAAGATGGCAGACTTTAACTCTATTTTACAACAAATCGAATCATGGTCTTTGTTTGAACTCAATCGATTATGTGCTGCGGTTAACATAGCGCTCAACGATCCATATAGAAACGAAGCGATTAAGCGTCAACTTAAAACGGGCATGCAAGTCAGCTATTTTTGCAGCGATAGGAATAGATTAATTGAGGCAACGATTATTGATATACGGAAAACCAGAGTTACCGTAAAAAATATGGATGATGGCAAGCGGTGGGATATTCCTTTGTACATGCTTAACCTTGAAGGCGTTGATACAAGTATTAGGTCTGTAAAATGCAAAGGTGGTTTAGACAGAAACTCATTGAAGGTTGGTGATCTTGTTGGCTGGAACTCAAAGTTAGGGCATGACTTATATGGTGTAATTGAAAAGTTAAACCCCAAAATGGCCTTGGTTAGGTTAAGAACTGGGGAATCATGGAGAGTTGCTTACTCATTATTATTTACTGTTATGGACGGTGAAGTGCATGCTTCAAAAAACAAGCCTCTTTATATAGAAGGAGAGGTTATTCGTTAAAAATAAAAAATTCATATTTGTTTTTTGTTTAAGTGGTAGAAACAAGGGCTATGAGATCAAATAAAATTAAAAAAGGAAAGAATCTGTGAAAGTAAGAAAGAAGAAAAAGATACCGCATTTTACTTATGAGCATTCTCCCGAAATGGATGAAAAAATTGATGCAATGCTTGCTAAATTAGAAAGGAAGTCTTTGTCTGCAAACGAATTGTTGAATGAACTTCATGAGATAGCCGAACGTCACCCATTATATCCTACGGTCTTTTTCGCAATAGGAATAGCATATGTGTTTAAAAACGAACATGAAGATTCTATTTATTATTTTACAAAAGCTATCAAGTTAAACCCTTTTTTTGTTGAAGCTATGTTTAATAACGCCGTATCCCACTTAGAAATTGGTGATGTTGCAGGTCATCTAACATGGTTATCTAAAATAGTAGAGATTGGTGATAAAGAGGATGAGATTGTAATTCAGGCTATCGCCAGATTAGATGAAATGGATGATGTTATAAGAGAGAGTCATGGTATAGACTTGCATTCCTACATAAAAAATGCAAAAAGATTTAGATTTGCGCAAGAAAAGATGGAAGTATGCCAATGGGATAAAGCCATTGATATATTTAAAAGTTTATTGAACAAGACGCCTGATATCCCATCGATATGGAACAATCTTGCAATATGTTATGCCAACCAGGGGGAAAAAGAGTACGCTTTGATGTATTCAAAAAAAGCATTAGAGATTGAAGAAGATTATAAACCTGCTCGAATGAATCTGTCCTTAATAGAGCAAATGGTTGAAGGGGAACCATTAGCATCCAAAACACATTGGACATTTGGCGGGAGCATTGATTAAGAAAAATATGCTACATGATTGGCAATATTTCAAACACAGATTGATTTCTATGAAAAAAGGCTACAACCCTTGTCTGGAAAGGGCTGTAGCCTTTTTTAAAAACGAAGTGACCCATTTACACACGTATCCTGACTGCCTCCCTAATAGCCCATCCTTAACAGAAACATCAATTTTACTATCACTACCTTCAGGCTTTTGTATCGTGTAGGTAAGCTCATTGTTACTCTCCTTCATTTGAATGTCTT
>CAJCIZ010000162.1 GCA_903970525.1 Myxococcales bacterium
AAAGGCTCCAGTAGATCGATATAAACATGTTTTTCATGTTGAAGATGCGTTTTGAGCCACTGTGTTTTCCCTGTTCCCCGAGGCCCAAAAATAAAACAGCTATTCTTTGAACCGAGCGGTATAGAAAACAGACGGTTAAACATGCGATTTTCCTGTATTTTTGATGTTTGTAACAGCATTATACCAGGATTTCTGGGTATTTAATAGGCGTGGCTGTGTATTTTAAAGCTCATTTCATCTTAAGCGATTGATTTTTATAGTATTTTACTGCCGCATCGCCTTGCTAAATCTCTCCTCTGCTTACAGAATGTGTATGGAATTTAAGCTATTGATGCATTAAAATAATCGTCCATTGGCAAAAACCCCTTTATCAAAATGGATGTTTTATGCTGAATACTAAAATACATCTAGCTAAATCACCCACGTTTGCCCATCACAAAGATATTGCAGACATTTGTGCGCCTTTATTTTTAAATTCTATCTATTATATTTTAAATTTTATTCGTTTGTATGATAGCGGTAATGCGCTTTATTTAAGTGATAATTTACACTGGATTAAATATTACTTGACGCATGGGTATCCGGCGATTGGTGCGTTTGAGCAAAACACGAAATTTAGGCAACAAGATTTTGTAGTCTGGGATGCGCTCAATGAAAGTGATCCTATTGTGATTTATAGTCGTGAGTTATTTAATATCAAGTTCGGAGTGACTCTTATTCGTCGATTTGAGGGTGGAGTTGATTTTTTTAATTTCGGTACAACACAGAATGACATTTCGGTTTTAGGTAAGCTCACACATCAGCGGCAAGTATTAGATCAATTTATTGATGAGTTTTATGTTAAAGCAAGAAAAATATTAAATCAGAGTCAAAATAAATTATTTTATCTGCCAGATTTTGAAATTAAGCGTGTTTTCGATCCCCAAGATAAATTGTACTTGGGCCCTCAATTTGACTACCAATATTTAACCCAAAAAGAATTGCAGTGCGCTAAAGATTTGATCAAAGGAATGACTATTCCTCAGATAGCTGCGCTACGAAATCTTTCTGCCAGGACTATGGAAAAACACGTAGAAAACATGAAGTCAAAGTTAAATTGCCGGTCGCAATTAGAGCTCGGGTATAAGCTGGCGTTGTTAGGCATAGAAAGTGGAAATAATACGTAGATCCACCCATAGATTGTTATGGTTTAGATGCATAAGCTAGTCATAATAAAATCACGACTTGGGAGATAAACATGTCATCTGCGCGAATCAAGAAATTAAGCAAGAAAGAAAACCAGAGGGGTTCTTTGAGTGAAGAAGATTCATCGGATGAAAAAGAAAGTCTCAATGTGAGCGCGTCAGCTTATACAACAGATAGCGATGATTTGGGGTTAGACATTTCAGGGTTAGACATTTCATCGGATGTTGAATCAGATGACGAGCAAGATGAGAAAATCACTGCAACGCCAAAAAAATATAAAAAACGATTAATTGTAGGTGATGGTGACTGCAGCTTTTCTGCGGCGTTAATTCAAAAACACTTAAAAAAACGTCCGGGATTGGCTGCAGCAGTCACGGTTTCTGACTTGGCGGAAAAAGAAAGTTTAAAAGATACGTATCCAGATACTTTTGAAAAATATACTAAAAAGCTACAAAAAAAAGGCGCTACTCTTTTATTTGGTGTGGATGCTACGGAACTGGATAAAAACAATGCGCTTGGCAAGCATTATTCTCGCATACATTTTAATTTTCCTCATGACGGTAGAGATTTTCGAATGCAATCGCTGCCTAACATATTAAGAAAATTTTTTAATAGTGCGTCAAAATTACAAAAAGAAGGTGATCAAGTACTTATGGCTTTACCAAAGATAGAGGGCCAAGGAAATAAAAACGATTTCTATAAAGGATATGTTTACGATATTTATTCTGCAGCAGCAGAGTGCGGCTATAGAATGCTTAAAAAGAGATCGTTTGGTCCCGAGCGATATCCTGGTTACAGTCATGTGATTACAGGTAGAAATGACAATGCATCTGTCGCTGGAAATGCTCGTGAATATATTTTTGAAAAGACGACATTAACAGAAATTCAAATATATAGAGCTGATAGAAAAGAGGGGCGATATAGAATTGGCACATTCTATGGTAGCACACGTAAATGCCTGCAAGAGCTTCCTACAGACAGTGATTCAAGTAGTTATGAAGAAAGTATGGTTAAAAAAATGTAGCAGAATATAAATATTGGCATATCGAAAAATCCCGATATAATAAGCATTATGAATATGATCACCGTGCTAAAAGCGCTCTCCAATGAAAAGCGTCTTAAAATTCTGCAATGGCTCAAAGAGCCAAAAAAGAATTTTGCGTCTTCCCATTGTGATGTTGCAAAAGATGGTGTGTGTAGGATTGATCGAGGAAAAAATAGGGTTGTCGCAATCGACTGTTTCTCAATATCTTATGTTGCTTCAACAGGCAGCATTGATCACAACCGAGCGCAGAGGCCAATGGACGTATTGTAAGCGTAACGAAAAAGCGATTAAAGAGTTGGTGAAACATCTAGAAAATATTTAAAAATTTTAATTTAACATATTTAACGGAAAGATGGATGCCAGCAATGTTAATGCGCACTGTATCGCCATCTCCGAATAGACTGTAGGGTGTCCTTTTTTGCCTGTAGGGCTCGTGTTATGCCATTCAGCTATGGACTTTTCATCAAACCAGATAGTTAAGCTTCCACGATTAACTAATGCTTTGTTATACTCAGGCCAGTTGCGAATACGGTACTTTCTCTTCATGGATCCTTCCACCTAAGGTAATTTTTGGCGAAAGAATCTTAACGGTGTTTTCTTGGATTTTCAAAGGGTTAGGGGACTGTATTCGCGACTATTTATGCAACAACGCCTTTTAAGAAGCCCCTAAAAGAGCCCCCAAAATCAAAAGCTTACCAAAGATTTTATAAGCCAGCTTAAGGTAATATTGAAAATGTACCGGTTTAGTAGTACACTTTATATATGACAAACGAACAAAAACAACATTGAGAATACATAGCCTTTGAAGGAGAGGCGTTTACCATTGAATGGTATTTCGATGAAAAGGGGAAAAGCATCTCTTTAGATTACTTCGAGTCTCTCGATGAAAGAGATCAGGCTAAGTTCTTTGAGTTGGTTAGATTGATGGGAAGTAGAGGCCAAATTAAAAATAAAACCAAGTTTAATTTTGAAGGCGATAAAATTTATGCTTTTAAACCACAACCCCATAGGTTTTTATGTTTTTTCTACACAGGGAAGAAGATTATTTTGACGAATGCTTTTCACAAGAAAACAGATAAGCTGCCAAAAAACGAGAAGGATAGGGCTCTAAAGATTAAAGACGATTATGAAACTAGGATAAACCGAGGTAATTATTATGAATAAGTCATTATCTACTTATGAAAGAAAGATGAAGAATCCTAAATTTCGAAAAGCTTTAGAAGAAGGCTACAAGGAATTACTTTTCTCCGAGCTAATGATTTCTATTATGGAAGATGATGATATCTCAATCAGAGAATTAGCAAAGGAGGCGGATATTTCTCCTTCTGTGATACAAGATCTTCGCTCAGGAAAACAACATGATATAAAGGTAAGCAATTTGCTGAAGATTGCGCATGCTTTTGGATATGAGCTTTTTCTTGCTAAAGGCGATAAACGATTAACCTTTCAGGAAGAGACCAAAGATTCCAAGAAATCCCTTAGTGTTATAGCTGCGGCGTAATGAATTAAAACGAAATTAGATATAGGTAACTCAAATAGAGATAAAGTCAGGATGAAGATAATACGCGCTAATTGGAATGATGATATTAATGATCGCTCATGTTTTTGGATTTTAATTTTATTGAAAGAAGGGCAGAGAACATATGGATTTTCATCTAAATTTTCCATTAAGTCGGAGCTCTGTACGGTACAAAAAATCATAGACTTACGCCAATCTAACC
>CAJCIZ010000163.1 GCA_903970525.1 Myxococcales bacterium
CAAAAGAAGAAGGCGGTCGTCATACTCCATTTTTCAAAGGGTATCGTCCACAGTTTTACTTCAGAACAACAGACGTAACCGGTGAAGTGCAATTACCAGAAGGTGTCGAAATGGTAATGCCAGGTGACAATATTCAGATGGTTGTGACGTTGATTGCACCAATTGCGATGGAAGAAGGTTTACGATTCGCGATTCGTGAAGGTGGACGCACAGTAGGTGCGGGTGTTGTTGCTAAGGTTCTTGAATAAGAGTTAGGCCAGTAGCTCAATTGGCAGAGCGGCGGTCTCCAAAACCGCAGGTTGGGGGTTCGAGGCCCTCCTGGCCTGCCAATGATGATAATGCATTAGCAGCCTAGGGCAAGAAAGAATGACATCAAGAATAGAGTACCCAAGTGAAGCAAGATTCGATTGGTTGAAATGGCTTTTAGTTGTTTTGCTTATCGTTGCAGGCTTGGCTGCAAATTATTATTTTAGTCAACAACCCTGGCCATTGCGCTTATTGGGTTGGTTATTTGTATTTGCAGTTGCCGCAGGTGTTGCCTCACAAACACGCGTAGGCAAGCAAGTCTTAAATTTTGCGCGTGAATCACGCATGGAATTGCGCAAAGTGGTCTGGCCTTCACGCCAAGACACTATGCAAACAACATTAAAGATCGCTGTCGTGGTTGTGGTGTTGGCTTTGCTGTTGTGGGGACTGGACGGTATTTTGCTGTGGCTTATTGGTTGGCTGACGGGGCAGAGAGGATAATCCATGACAGAGCAAGTGAAACATAAAAAGCGTTGGTATGTGGTACATGCATACTCTGGTTTTGAAAATTATGTCAAACAAGCGTTGGTTGAACGTATTGCGCTTGAAGGTTTAGAAGAAAGATTCGGTCAAATTCTCGTGCCAACAGAAGAAGTTGTTGAGTTGAGAGCAGGACAAAAACGTAAGAGTGAACGTAAGTTTTTTCCTGGCTACGTATTAGTTGAAATGGAAATGGATGATCAAACCTGGCATTTGGTGAAGTCTATTCCAAAAGTTTTAGGATTTATTGGTGGTACCAGTGATAAACCCGCTCCGATTAGCCCAAAAGAAGCGGATGTTATCTTGCAACGTATGCAAGAAACCACAGATAAGCCTAAGCCTAAAGTACTTTTTGAAATTGGCGAATTGGTACGCGTTATTGACGGACCTTTTGCGGATTTCAATGGAACAGTTGAAGAAGTGAATTATGAAAAAAATCGGTTACGCGTTGCGGTACTGATTTTCGGACGGTCCACGCCGGTTGAATTACAGTTTGACCAAGTAGAGAAAGGGTAAAGTAGTAAGAGAATTTTAGTCACCGGGGAGCTTATCTTTAATTAATAAGCGTTTGTACCCATAATTGGAGTCATTAACATGGCAAAGAAAGTAAAATCATCAGTCAAAGTCGTCGTAAAAGGCGGTGCAGCAAACCCTAGTCCGCCAGTTGGTCCAGCATTGGGTCAGCATGGTGTGAACATCATGGAGTTCTGTAAAGCATTTAACGCGCAATCACAAACACCTGATAAAGCCGGCAAACCACTGCCAGTTATTATTACCGTATATGAAGATCGCAGCTTTACGTTTGTGATTAAAACGCCTCCGGCTTCTCACCTTATTAAAGAGAAAGCAGGCTTAGCAAAAGGCAGCAGCAATCCAAAAGCCAACAAAGTTGGTAAATTAACACGTAAGCAAGTAGAAGAAATCGCGCAGATTAAAATGCCTGACTTGAATGCGGCAAACATCAACTCAGCCATGCGTTCTATCGCAGGCAGTGCTCGCAGTATGGGCGTAGAAGTAGAAGGAGTAAATTAATCATGGCGACTACTATTGGCAAACGTGCAAAATCAAAGCGTATGCGTTCTATCCGTGAAAAAGTCCAACCTGGAAAAGTCTACACGGCACAAGAAGCATTAACCTTATTAAAAGAATTACCCAAAGCTAAGTTTCGTGAAAGCGTAGATATTAGCGTGAACTTAGGCGTAGACGCGCGTAAATCCGATCAAGCTGTTCGTGGCGCAGTCGTACTGCCTAAGGGCACCGGTCGTGAAATTCGTGTTGCTGTATTTACTTCGGCGGCTAACGCAGAGGCTGCTAAAAAAGCCGGTGCGGATTTAGTTGGTTTAGAAGATTTAGCCGAACAAGTGAAAGCAGGCGAAATGAATTTCGACATCGTCATTGCTTCTCCCGATGCTATGCGTGTTGTTGGTCAATTAGGTCAAGTATTAGGCCCACGTGGTTTAATGCCAAATCCAAAAGATGGCACAGTGACGGCAGATGTGGCCACTGCAATTAAAAATGCTAAGACGGGACAAGTGCGTTATCGTACCGATAAAGGCGGTGTTGTGCATTGTACGATTGGTAAACTTGATTTTTCAGTGAGTGATCTCGCGCAAAACCTCGAAGCCATTTTGGCTGCGTTGAAAAAAGGTAAGCCTAACAATGCGAAAGGTGTTTACATCAAAAAGTTAACACTTTCCACTACCATGGGCGCCGGTTTGCTAGTAGATATATCCAGTATTGCTGCATAAAGTATTATGGTCCTCTGAGCATTACGCGATGGGGGTTGCTTAAGGGGGAGAACCGCAATTCTCCCCCTTAAGTGCAAGCACAAGCTTTGCTTGTGCGCAGCATATAATTAAGTCAGGAGTTCCCGCGTTTCTTGGCGGGAACTCCTGGCGAAAAGACTTTGTGGACATTGATGTGATGTTTGCATCAATGCCCGTCAAAGACCGTAGGCGCAATTGCTTAATCGATGGAGTGCCGCAGAACATCGCGAGCATGAAGTTAGCCTACGCAGACGGTAATGCCAACGGTATTGCTGTTATAAGAGTAGGTTGGGTTAAACGTTTTTTGTGAAACCCAACAATAAAAGGAGGCATGAAAGTGACCTTAAAACTAGAAGATAAAAAAGCCATTGTTGCTGAGGTGGCAAAAGTTGCAATGCAGGCTACATCTGTTGTTGCCGCTGAATATAGCGGTTTAACAGTGTCACAGCTGACTACGTTACGTAAGACAGCGCGTGAAAAAGGTGTTTATATGCGAGTGGTACGTAATACACTGGCTAGCCGTGCATTTGAAGGAACAAGCTTTGCTTGTATGCAATCCGCGTTAGTGGGTCCGTTGTTGTTGGCTTTCTCACATGAAGAGCCAGGCGCTGCGGCACGCTTAATTCGCGATTTTGCAAAAACGTGTGAAAAACTGCGTGTAAAAGCACTTTCTATTGATGGGAAGCTACTTCCTGCCACTAGCTTGGGCGCTCTCGCAAGCTTACCAACACGTGACGAAGCAATTTCACAATTGATGTCAGTGATGCAAGGACCGATTACTAAGTTCGTGCGTACACTGGTTGAACCTCATAGCAAGTTGGTTAGAACCATTGCAGCGATTCGCGATAAAAAGCAAGCGTCTGCGTAATTTTAATGTTTAATTGATGTGGAGTGATGAAAATCATGGCCGTTAGTAAAGAAGATATTTTGCAAGCAATATCAAACATGAGCGTTATGGATGTTGTTGAGTTAATCAAGTCCATGGAAGATAAATTTGGTGTTTCCGCCGCTGCTGCTGTTGCAGTTGCTGCACCTGCTGCCGCTGCTGAAGCTGCAGAAGAAAAAACCGAATTTAACGTTGTTATGACGAAAGCCGGCGAAAACAAAATCAATGTGATTAAAGCGATTCGCACAATCACAGGTTTAGGTTTGAAAGAAGCGAAAGACTTAGTTGAATCTGCTCCAGCAGCCGTGAAGGAAGGCGTTAACAAAGCCACCGCAGCGGACATTAAGAAACAGCTGGAAGAAGCAGGGGCGACGGTTGAAGTTAAATAACAGTATTTTTAAACATTCTGTTATTAGTTTAGCTGGTTAAGGAACCGGTCGGTGAATTATTTCGCCGGCCTTTTCTATTTTTCCTTTTAGAGTCACACGATCCATCACGCAGAGGTACTTATCTATGGGTTCAGTATACTCATACACTGAGAAAAAGCGAATTCGTAAAGACTTTGGTAAACATCCTAGCACCATTGAGACACCACCATTACTCGAGCTGCAACTAGAATCTTATGCTAAGTTTCTACAAGCAGGCGTAGAAAACGAGAAAATGGGTGCATTTGGTTTGCATGGCGCTTTCAAGTCTGTATTCCCTATCACCAGTTTTTCAGGCAATGCTGAGTTAGAATATGTCAGCTATCGCTTAGGCGAACCTGTGTTTGATGTGAAAGAGTGTAAAATGCGCGGCTTAACGTACGGCGCATCGCTACGCGTAAAAGTGCGTTTAGTGCATTTTGATAAAGAATCCGGCGCTGACAGTCGCGTCGTGAAAGATGTGAAAGAACAAGAAGTGTATATGGGCGAAGTGCCTCTGATGACAGAGCACGGAACTTTTGTCATCAATGGAACAGAGCGCGTTATTGTTTCCCAGTTACACCGTTCACCTGGCGTGTTCTTTGAACATGATCGTGGTAAAACCCATTCTTCAGGCAAATTATTATTTTCTGCACGCGTGATTCCTTATCGCGGCTCTTGGTTAGATTTTGAATTTGATCCTAAAGATTCTATTTATGTGCGTATCGATCGTCGCCGCAAATTGCCAGCGACCATTTTGTTACGTGCGCTTGATTTTACAGTAGAAGAAATCTTAAGCATTTTCTTTGAAAACAATGTATTCCACATTGCCGATGGCGAATTTATTTTAGATTTAATTCCTGAAAGATTGCGCGGTGAAATTGCGCCTTTCGAAATTAAGAAGGCCGGCAAAGTGATTGTTGAAAAAGGTCGTCGCATCACTATGCGTCACATTCAACAACTTGAAAAAGCAAAAGTGACAACACTAGAAGTGCCTGCGGATTATTTACATGGCAAAGTGTTGGCAAAAACGATTATCAATAAAGAAACCGGTGAAATTATTGCGAATGCAAATGACATCATTACAAACGATGTGCTGAAAGCATTTGTTGAAGCGAAAATCAAAACATTCGAAACGCTTTATATCAATGATATCGACCATGGTTCTTATATGTCGGATACCTTGCGCGTTGATCCGACAAGTAATCCATTAGAAGCATTAGTTGAAATTTACCGCATGATGCGTCCAGGCGAACCGCCAACAAAAGAAGCGGCTGAAGCTTTATTCAAAAATCTTTTCTTTACACCAGAACGTTATGATTTATCAGACGTAGGTCGTATGAAGTTTAATCGTCGTGTCGGACGCAAAGAAGAAACCGGTCCAGGCGTGTTAACAAAAGACGATATTATTGCTGTATTAAAAACATTGATCAGCATACGTAACGGCGAAGGCGTAGTGGATGATATCGATCACTTAGGTAATCGTCGTGTTCGTAGCGTTGGTGAAATGACAGAAAATCAATTCCGCGTCGGTCTAGTGCGTGTTGAGCGTGCCGTGAAAGAACGTTTAAGTCTGGCAGAATCTGAAAATTTGATGCCACAAGATTTAATTAACGCTAAGCCTATTACAGCAGCGGTCAGAGAATTCTTTGGTTCCAGCCAATTGTCACAATTTATGGACCAAAACAATCCGTTGTCTGAAATTACCCATAAACGCCGCGTGTCTGCATTAGGACCGGGTGGTTTGACACGTGAACGCGCAAGCTTTGAAGTGCGTGACGTACATCCGACTCACTATGGTCGCGTGTGTCCAATTGAAACGCCTGAAGGTCCAAACATCGGGTTGATTAACTCTCTCGCTGTTTATGCCAGAACGAATTCATTTGGCTTTTTAGAAAGCCCTTATCGCAAAGTTATCAATAGCAAAGTGACGGATGACGTCGTGTTCCTTTCTGCGATTGAAGAAGGCGATTATGTAATTGCGCAGGCGAGCGCTACCATGGATGCCAAAGGTAAATTGACTGACGCGTTAGTTCCTGTACGTCATCATGATGAATTTACGCTGACTACACCCGATCGCGTGCAATTCATGGATGTGTCACCTAAACAAATTGTGTCAGTTGCTGCTGCATTGATTCCTTTCCTTGAACATGACGACGCGAACCGTGCGTTAATGGGATCGAACATGCAACGTCAAGCCGTACCAACATTGAAAACGGAAAAACCGTTAGTTGGAACAGGTATGGAACGCATCGTAGCAAGAGATTCCGGTGTAACCGATGTTGCAAGACGCGGTGGTGTAGTGGATTATGTCGATGCATCACGTATCGTAATTCGAGTGAATGACGATGAAGCTGAATCCGGTAAAACTGGTGTGGATATTTATAATCTCACCAAATACACCCGTACCAACCAAGATACTTGTATTAACCAAAAACCGCTGGTGCAAATCGGTGACACTATTGCAAAAGGCGACGTGTTAGCTGACGGTCAATCCACCGACCTGGGTGAATTAGCGTTAGGCCAAAACCTATTAGTCGCATTTATGCCTTGGAATGGTTACAACTTTGAAGACTCGATTTTGATTTCAGAGCGTGTCGTACAAGAAGATCGTTTCACCAGTATTCACATTGAAGAACTCACTTGTGTGAGTCGTGATACTAAGTTAGGCATTGAAGAAGTCACTGCGGATATTCCAAACGTAGGCGAAAGCGCGCTCTCTAAATTAGATGATTGCGGTATTGTTTACATTGGTGCTGAAGTGAAATCTGGCGATATTTTAGTGGGTAAGGTCACACCAAAAGGTGAAACCCAACTCACACCAGAAGAAAAATTGTTACGCGCGATTTTCGGCGAAAAAGCATCCGATGTGAAAGATACTTCGTTACGTGTTCCAACCGGTATGGAAGGAACTGTGATCGACGTGCAAGTTTTCACACGTGAAGGCGTTGAAAAAGACACGCGTGTACTCGACATCGAAAAAAATGAGTTAGATAAAGCGAAGCAAGATTTAACTGACGAATTACGTATTCGTGAGAACGATATTTTCCAACGTATCGAAAAACTCTTGATTGGTCGTATGGCTGATGGTGGTCCTGCTAAGTTGAAGAAAGGCACCAAGTTACTCAAAACTTATTTAACAGAAGTGCCACGTGAAAAATGGTTTGAAATTCGTTTACGTGACGCGGCTGCTAATAAACAGCTTGAAGCGGCTGCAAAACAATTGAAACAAGAGCGTATCGACTTTGAAAGAGCGTATGAAGCTAAACGCAATAAGATTACACAAGGTGATGATTTAGCGCCTGGCGTATTGAAGATTGTTAAAGTGTATCTCGCTGTCAAACGTCGTGTTCAACCTGGCGATAAGATGGCAGGACGTCACGGTAACAAAGGTGTTATTTCAACTATTGTTCCTGTGGAAGATATGCCTTACATGGCGGATGGCACACCGGTGGATATCGTATTAAATCCATTAGGCGTACCGTCACGTATGAACATCGGACAAGTGTTGGAAACTCACTTAGGATGGGCGGCAAAAGGCTTGGGTCTCAAAATCGGCAGAATGTTAGAGGCGCAAGAATCTGTTAAACAAATCCGTACCTTCTTAGGCTCTGTGTACAACACAGAAAGCCGTAAAGAAAATCTAGTCAGCTTATCAGATGATGAAGTGATCAGTTTGGCGAAAAACTTGCGCGGTGGTGTGCCAATGGCAACACCTGTATTTGATGGCGCGAGTGAAGATGAAATCAAAGCGATGTTGAGATTAGCTGACTTACCAGAAAGCGGTCAAACATGGCTACACAATGGACGTACTGGCGAGAAATTTGAGCGCCCAGTCACCGTTGGTTATATGTACATGATGAAGCTAAACCACTTGGTTGACGATAAGATGCACGCACGTTCAACGGGTTCATACAGCTTAGTCACGCAACAACCGCTAGGTGGTAAAGCACAATTCGGTGGTCAACGCTTCGGTGAAATGGAAGTGTGGGCGCTCGAAGCTTATGGTGCAGCTTACACCTTGCAAGAAATGCTGACAGTGAAATCGGATGACGTCGGCGGCCGTACTAAGATGTACAAAAACATTGTTGATGGTGATCACTACATGGAATCCAGCATGCCGGAAGCCTTTAATGTATTGATCAAAGAAATTCGTTCACTAGGTATAAACATAGAGCTTGAATAAAACTCTGTATTTTTAGGGGGAATCGCCGTGAGAGATTTATTAAATCTTGTCAAGCAGCAGACACAGTTAGAAGAGTTTGATGCCATCCATATCGGTCTCGCATCTCCAGACATGATTCGTTCATGGTCATATGGTGAAGTGAAAAAACCAGAAACCATTAATTATCGTACCTTTAAACCGGAACGAGATGGTTTATTCTGCGCTAAGATTTTTGGACCCGTCAAAGATTATGAATGCTTATGCGGAAAGTATAAGCGCTTAAAACATCGTGGCGTTGTTTGCGAAAAATGCGGCGTGGAAGTGACATTGTCAAAAGTCAGACGTGAACGCATGGGTCATATTGAATTAGCGAGCCCTATCGCTCATATCTGGTTTTTACGTTCATTACCTTCACGAATTGGTTTGTTATTAGATATCACCTTGCGTGATATTGAACGCGTTCTCTATTTTGAAGCGTATGTTGTCATTGATCCAGGCATGACACAGCTTGAACGCGGTCAATTGCTTTCTGAAGAAGCGTATTATGATGCGATCGAAGAATATGGCGATGAATTCGATGCGCGCATGGGTGCGGATGCGATTCAAGAGTTATTAAAAGCCTTAGATCTTGAAGCTGAAATGACGAAGTTAAAAGAAGATATCTTGAATACGTCTTCTGAAGCTAAACTGAAAAAATACACCAAGCGACTCAAGTTAATTGAAGCTTTCACACAATCAGGCAACAAACCTGAGTGGATGGTATTAACCGTATTACCAGTGTTGCCGCCTGATCTGCGTCCTTTAGTTCCATTGGATGGCGGACGTTTTGCGACATCTGATTTAAATGATCTTTATCGTCGCGTCATCAATCGTAACAATCGTTTGAAGCGTTTGTTAGATTTGAATGCGCCTGACATCATTGTGCGTAATGAAAAACGCATGCTACAAGAATCTGTTGATGCGTTATTAGATAACGGCAGAAGAGGACGTGCTATTACCGGGTCGAACAAGCGACCACTCAAGTCACTGGCTGACATGATTAAAGGTAAGCAAGGTCGTTTCCGTCAAAACCTTTTAGGTAAACGCGTAGACTACTCCGGTCGTTCTGTGATCGTGGTTGGTCCTACGTTAAAATTACATCAGTGCGGATTGCCGAAAAAAATGGCTTTAGAATTATTTAAGCCGTTTATTTTTAGCCGTCTACAATTCCAAGGCTTAGCGTCCACCATTAAAGCAGCGAAGAAAATGGTTGATCGTGAAGATCCTGCTGTATGGGATATCTTGGAACAAGTGATTCGTGAACATCCAGTCTTATTGAACCGCGCACCAACTTTACATAGATTAGGTATTCAAGCATTTGAACCTATGTTGATTGAAGGTAAAGCGATTCAATTACATCCGTTAGTGTGTACAGCGTATAACGCGGACTTTGACGGTGACCAAATGGCGGTTCATATTCCATTGTCATTAGAAGCGCAGTTAGAAGCACGTTCATTGATGATGTCTACGAATAACATTTTATCTCCTGCGAACGGCGAACCAATTATTGTCCCTTCGCAAGACGTGGTATTAGGGTTGTATTACCTCACCCGTTCGCGTATTAACGCGCGCGGTGAAGGCATGATATTTGCTGATACCAATGAAATTCATCGTGCTTATGCAAACAACCAAGTTGAGTTGCAAGCGAAAATTCGCGCGAGAATTAAAGAATATGAATTAGATGAACAAACCGACGAATTTATAGAAAAAATTAGATTAGTTGAAACAACAGTAGGTCGCGCATTGCTATCTGAGTTGTTGCCGAAAGGATTGTCGTTTGATTTAGTTAATCGTGTGATGACTAAAAAATCCATCTCAAACATCATTAACGTTTGTTATCGTGATGTAGGATTGAAAGCGACGGTTATTTTCGCTGACCATTTGATGTATACCGGTTTCCATTACGCAACCAAGTCGGGTGTTTCTATTGGTATTGACGATCTTGTTATTCCAAGAGATAAAGCAAGCATCGTTGAGCAAGCTGAAGAAGAAGTCAGCAAAATCCAAGCACAATATGCTTCCGGTTTAGTGACACAAGGTGAGCGCTATAACAAAGTTGTTGATATTTGGTCGCGTACCAATGATCAAGTTGCAAAAGCGATGATGACGCAATTGTCTACTGAAATGGTGAAAGATGCGAAAGGACAAAAAGTCCAACAAGAATCTTTCAACTCCATTTACATGATGGCGGATTCAGGCGCGAGAGGATCTGCAGCGCAGATTCGTCAGTTAGCGGGTATGCGTGGTTTGATGGCGACGCCAGACGGCTCGATTATCGAAACACCAATTACCGCAAACTTCCGCGAAGGATTAAACGTATTACAATACTTTATTTCGACTCACGGTGCGCGTAAAGGTCTTGCAGATACCGCGTTAAAAACCGCAAACTCAGGTTACTTAACACGTCGTTTAGTTGACGTTGCACAAGATTTAGTAATTTCAGAAGAAGATTGCGGCACCAGTCAAGGTGTGACCATGACACCGTTAATTGAAGGCGGTGACGTTGTTGAACCATTACACGAACGTGTATTGGGACGTGTGATAGCGCATGAAGTAACAGATCCAACCTCTGGAAAAGTTATTGCACCTATCGGCACATTATTAGATGAAAAATGGGTTGCACGTTTAGAAGAAGCAACTGTCGACCAAGTGTTTGTACGCTCGCCAATTACCTGTGAATCGCGTTATGGTATTTGTTCCGCTTGTTACGGTCGTGATTTAGCGCGCGGTCATCGCGTCAATATTGGTGAAGCAGTTGGTGTCATCGCGGCGCAGTCCATCGGTGAACCGGGTACACAGTTAACCATGAGAACCTTCCACATCGGTGGTGCGGCATCTCGTGCAACAGCAGCGAACAATGTTCAAATTAAAATGACAGGTAAAATCAAGCTACATAACGTTAAAATCGTGCAGCATCACAGTGGTAAATTCGTCGCTGTTTCTCGCTCAGGTGAGTTAGCAGTTGTTGATGAGCATGGTCGTGAACGTGAACGTTATAAAATTCCATACGGTGCAGAATTATCTGTGAATGATGGTGCGAGAGCTGAAGCGGGTCAGATCGTTGCAAACTGGGATCCACATAGTCATCCTGTGATCACTGAAGTTGCCGGTATGATTAAATTTGTCGACATGACTGATGGCGTGACCATGAATCGTCAGACAGATGAAATGACAGGTCTTTCTAGCATTGTGATTTCCGATCCAAAACAACGTAGCACAACCGGTAAAGAATTGAAGCCAATGATTAAATTGGTAGATGATAAAGGTGAAGAATTGTGTTTGGCTGGAACAAACTTGCCTGCACATTATTTCTTACCACCGGATGCTATCGTGAACTTTGAAGATGGTGCGCGCGTGAAAGTGGGTGACGTGATTGCAAGAATACCGCAAGAAACCTCAAAAACACGTGACATCACCGGCGGTCTACCACGCGTTGCTGATTTATTTGAAGCAAGACGTCCTAAAGATCCGGCTATCTTGGCAGAGACCTCAGGTATTGTGAGCTTTGGTAAAGAAACCAAAGGTAAGCGTCGTTTAATTATCACAGCATCAACTGGCGAAGTGCACGAAGAACTGATACCAAAATGGCGTCATGTCAGTGTATTTGAAGGTGAACACGTTGAAAAAGGTGAAGTCATTGCAGAAGGTTCATTGAATCCGCATGATATCTTGCGTTTATTAGGGACGAACTCACTCGCAAACTTTATTGTTAACGAAGTACAAGACGTTTATCGCTTACAAGGTGTAAAAATCAACGATAAGCACATCGAAGTCATTATTCGCCAAATGTTGCGTAAAGTGTTAGTTGCGCATGCGGGTGATACAGCCTTCTTGAAAGGTGAGCAAGTTGAATTTACTACTTTACGCGAAGAAAATAATAAGTTGATCAAAGACGGCAAGATGCCTGCACGTCATGAGCCTACCTTATTAGGTATAACAAAAGCGTCATTAGCGACAGATTCCTTTATATCAGCTGCTTCTTTCCAAGAAACGACCCGCGTCTTAACCGAAGCGGCAGTCAGTGGAAAAATAGATGATTTAAGAGGATTGAAAGAAAATGTGATCGTGGGTCGATTAGTCCCTGCAGGGACAGGGTTGGCTTATCACGCAGGCCGTCGGGTCAGAAAACACCGAACAACCGCCCCAGCGATGATACGTGATCATACGGTAGATGAGAAATAAGCGAAGTCCAGACTTTTTCCCTCACTTCTAGCCAAAAACCTAGAATGAGGGGGGTCAGGAGAGATTTTATCAACGCTTTTGCTTTAAGACTTGACATAAAGCTTAGTACTTTTTAGAATCCCGCCTCCTCCTAACAAAGTTAGGGGCGTTCGCTACATTATTGTTTTAATAAAATAACTTAAAAGTTTCAGGCTGGAGTTCCGGAATGCCAACGATAAATCAGCTCGTGCGACAACCACGGGCCCCAAAAATAGTGAAGTCTACCGTGCCACATTTGGCCGGATGTCCACAAAAACGTGGTGTTTGTACACGTGTTTATACAACAACGCCTAAAAAGCCAAACTCCGCTCTACGTAAAGTAGCGCGTGTGAGATTGACCAATGGCTCAGAAGTCACAGCGTATATCGGTGGTGAAGGCCATAACTTACAAGAGCACTCCGTCGTATTGATTCGCGGCGGTCGCGTAAAAGACTTACCAGGTGTTCGTTATCATATTGTCCGCGGTAGCTTGGATACAGCTGGTGTGTCTGCAAGACGCAGAGGCCGTTCTAAGTATGGTGCAAAAAGACCAAAAGAATAGAGTAACTTATTGACCCTGCGCGGGGATTTATTCCCCGCGCGAAGTCAGATCAATCGAATATCATTTAAAAATGAATGGGAAAGTGAAGCGATGCCAAGAAGAAAAGCTGCGGTAAAAAGAGAAATTCTGCCTGATCCATTATATGGCAGTGATAAATTAGCAAAATTTATCAATGTCGTGATGCGCCGAGGCAAAAAGTCTTTAGCGGAAGCCATTGTATATGATGCTTTGACTGAAGCGATGAAGCGCTTACATAAAGGCAAAAAAGATGCTTCTGATGAAGGTGAGTCCGGCAGCGGTCGCGCAGGCGGCAGCGTAGTCAAGGCCAAGCCCGCTTCCAAAGAAGGTTTAGATATTTTAGATAAGGCATTAAACAATGTGCGTCCTACGGTTGAAGTTAAATCTCGCCGCGTAGGGGGTGCGACCTATCAAGTGCCTATCGAAGTCGCGATTGACCGTGGTATTGCATTAGCAATGCGTTGGGTCGTGAAAGCGGCTAGTGATCGTTCAGAAAAAACAATGGTATTACGTTTAGCTGCAGAAATCATGGAAGCACACGAAGGCCGTGGTACAGCAGTTAAAATGCGTGATGATATGCACAGAATGGCGAAAGCGAACCAAGCTTTTGCGCATTATCGCTGGTAAACAGAGGAATTTAACGTGGCAAGAGCAACACCCATTGATCGTTATCGCAATATCGGCATCATGGCACACATCGATGCGGGTAAAACTACAACCACAGAGCGTGTGTTGTATTACACTGGCGTGTCTCACAAAATCGGTGAGGTGCACGAAGGTGCTGCTGTTATGGATTGGATGGAGCAAGAACAAGAACGTGGTATTACTATTACCTCTGCTGCGACAACCTGTTTCTGGTACGGAATGGACAAACAATTCCCGCAACATCGCATTAACATTATTGATACTCCAGGCCACGTAGATTTTACAATTGAAGTTGAGCGCTCATTGCGCGTACTCGACGGTGCTTGTGCTGTGCTTTGTGCGGTGGGTGGTGTTGAACCTCAGACAGAAACTGTCTGGCGTCAAGCTAACCGTTATGGCGTTCCTCGTATCGGCTTTGTGAATAAGATGGATAGAGCGGGCGCGAACTTCCTGCGTGTTGTTAATCAAGTTCGTACGCGTTTAGGCGCGAACCCTGTGCCAATTCAATTGCCGATCGGTGCTGAAGAGCATTTTGAAGGCGTGGTTGATTTAGTGCGCATGAAGGCGATTTACTGGCATGAAGAAAATAAAGGCATGACGTATGATGCCCGTGATATTGCACCTGCAATGTTGGAAGAATGCAAGAAGTGGCGTGAGCACATGTTAGAAGCTGCAGCTGAAGCTTCTGAAGAACTCATGAACAAATATCTTGAGCAGGGTGACTTATCAGAAGAAGACGTTCGCAAAGGCTTACGTATTCGTACAATCAAAAATGAAATTATTCCAATGGTCTGTGGTTCTGCATTCAAGAACAAAGGTGTGCAGGCGATGTTGGATTCAGTGATTTATTACTTACCTTCACCAGCCGATGTACCCGCTGTGAATGGTACTTTAGATGATGCTAATAGCACGCCAGCTGAAAGACATCCTGTTGATGATGAACCTTTCTCTGCATTGGCGTTTAAGATTGCGACCGACCCTTATGTCGGTACATTAACTTATTTCCGCGTTTATTCTGGCGTCTTGAATTCAGGCGACACTGTATTTAACCCAATGAAGGGTAAAGATGAGCGTATTGGTCGTCTCTTACAAATGCACGCGAATGATCGTAGCGAAATTAAAGAAGTTCGCGCAGGCGATATCGCAGCAGCGGTAGGATTGAAGAGAGTGACAACGGGCGACACATTGTGTTCAACCGAGAAAGTCATCATCCTAGAAAAAATGATATTCCCAGAGCCTGTGATTGCAGTTGCCGTTGAACCTAAGACCAAAGCTGACCAAGAAAAAATGGGTCTTGCGTTAGGTAAACTGGCACAAGAAGATCCTTCATTCCGTGTTCATACCGATGAAGAATCTGGTCAGACGATTATTGAAGGGATGGGTGAATTACATCTTGAAATCATCGTAGATCGCATGAAGAGAGAATTCAGCGTTGACGCAAACGTTGGTAAGCCGCAAGTTGCCTACCGTGAAACGATTCGTCAAACCGTCGAACAAGAAGGCAAGTACGTCAAGCAATCTGGTGGTAAAGGTCAATACGGCCATGTCTGGATTCGCCTTGAACCAAAAGAACCTGGTACAGGTTATGAATTTGTAAATGCTATCGTTGGTGGCGCGATTCCAAAAGAATTTATTACACCTATCGACAAAGGTATCAAAGAACAAATGGAAAACGGTGTTATCGCTGGATTCCCTGTGGTTGACGTGAAAGTTACCGTGTTTGATGGTTCATACCACGATGTCGATTCTAATGAAATGTCATTTAAGATCGCAGGATCGATGGCATTCAAAGAAGGC
>CAJCIZ010000164.1 GCA_903970525.1 Myxococcales bacterium
TTTATAGTAGTTTTGCAGAATGCGATGCGCAATTATTTATGCCGCCATTGCTGTTTGATTTAACAATCCATTTGTCTCAATTTGCCATCTGGCATTTGTCCGATTCACGCTGAACCAATACAGTTAAACCTCTTATCAAAAACCCTAATAGAATATTAATGAAGATCCTCACTTCCAATATTGATGAATATCTCTCCCAATCTCTAGAAAAAGCAATAATAGATAGAAAAGTCCTAGAGGCTAATTATACATTTCTCTCACATAACGCATATTCATTTATAGCTAACATCAGACTATCTAATCGCTCACAAAAGCGCTTCATCAAAAATAAAACCCACATGATATTCAAAGAAGAATCTGCCTTAAAAACTTGGCAATTCATACGCTCAGGATATGCTATTGAACAACAAGATGTGACCTCTTTTCCTGGTCGGAACGAAGAAGTGCTTAATGCGGGAAATTACGATGCTATTTATGAAAAAATAAGAACAATTAAAGAAAATTTAAATATTGATGATGTGAAATTGGCCACTATTATCAGATCAATTATTGCGGGAGATGAGTCTAATTTACCCTATAACCTTACCCAAGAATTGATGAAAACCTTATGCACCATCACCTATCTGATATTTGGCTGCGAAGCAACACGCAATCCCGCTATGTTTGTTTCTAATCAAATGCTCTTAGATTTGATAATCCAGGAAAAAACAAGTTGGGAAAATGCACTTAAAATTATGCCTATGGCACCTAAAGGTGCAACACCCACAGCCAGAGAACTCAATGAAAGTTACAAAATCAATATGCCATACCCATATGTTTATCCTGGCACTACAACTACTCCTTTTCATACATCTGAAAAACTCAGTAAAGCAGAAGCTAATATATTCAAGCATTGGCTTAAGCTCAAAAAACTTCATAAACAATTTGAACACTTAGAATTTTACAATATTCAAATTCCTCGTCAGCGAATTGCAGAGTGGTTACTGCGTGTCATTGAAGAATCACATGCAAGCTGGTTTGAACCACCCAAACCTAAAGAAGACGATTTTAACATTTTTGATTCTCTCTTTGATTCATCTACCGATTCAGACTCAGAGCTGGCAGATGTGACTAAAAAACTTAGCCTCAATCAAAATACCTTGGAAGAGAAAAAAAACGATACTGTGATAATACCCAACGCCACCACACCAATAAGAACAAACCCATATCAATTGAACTTTCTTAACCAAGCTGATAGTACGATAAATAATGAAACTACTGCCTCTAAAAGCCTAACCTTTAGACGGCATAGCCTTCCATAAATTAAATAGCAGAGGAATAGCCTAATCTGAAAGAATCATGACGAGATATTAAATAAAACATAGCGCCAACCGCAACACTTGCTAGAAAGATGATATACACAGAAGGCGCCATTGTAGACTCCGTCACTGTCGTCAACCAAGCACAAAGCATAGGCGCTGTACCGCCAAACAGTGAAGCGGCAAAATTCAACGTAAAACAGACACCTGAGCAACGCACTTCCGTCGGAAAACTTTCTGCTAGCACTAATGAAAACGGACCAATAATAACACCCACCAAAATTGCCAACAGCGCTTGGGCCATAAATTGTAGAATGAGACTGCCCGTTAAAATAATGTCATACAATGGATACGCAAAACATACCATTAGTATACAGCCGCTCAGCATAATTAATTTTTTATTCCAATAATCTGATAAAAACCCAAAGAATAATACAGCAATTCCCGTGACAAATGTGAGAAACAAATACAAATAAGTGACTTCATCTGCGGTTATTTTATGTGTAGCCAATGCATAATTGCCGATATAAATATAGTTCAAATATATTATTGTATTACTGAGAATTGAAATACATAAAACAGCCATCACTGTTTTGTAATGCTGAGTGAGTAACTGAAGCATGGGTGAATGGCTCAGTAAGCGTTGTTGTTTCAGCGTTTCAAATTCTTTAGATTCTGAAATGGATCGTCTGAATAAATACCCTATCATTCCAAGCGGCGCCGCTAACAAAAATACAATACGCCATCCCCAATGTAGCATTGCATCATAGCCAATTAATTTTAACATCATGATATAAATGAATGCGCCAGCGAAACTGCCTGACAAGGTGCCGAATATTCCAAAACTGGCGATGAATGCTTTGTGTTTTGGATTATGCTGCTCAGTCAACAATGTTAATGCCCCGGGATACTCACCGCTACATGCGAAGCCTTGTATTAGCCGACAGAGCACTAGCAATATGGTTGAGAAACTGGCGCCGACAGGAATAAGCCCCATGGCTGTTGTTGCGATGGCCATGACAAATAACGTGATGAGCAAGGTAGCCTTTCTGCCTATGGTGTCACCGAGATGACCGAAGAAAAATGCACCCACAGGCCGCATGAGGAAGCCTGAGGCGAAAACAGCAAACGTAGACATCATGGCAGCGAAGTGATTGTTGTTGGGGAAAAATATCTGGGAAATAATCGGTGTCAGTGAAACAAAGATTGTAAATTCATACCATTCGAAGGTTGAGCCTATGGTGCAGAATAGAATTTGTTTTTTGAGTGAAGACGTCATAGATTCTTCGCTAACTCGCCAAATTATTTTTCTCAATTTCTTTAATTAAATCTCTCACTTCCGCCGCTTCTTCAAATTCTAGATTATGTGCATGGTCATACATTTTCTTTTCGAGTTCGTCAATTTTTGCTTTCAACTTTTCAGCTGACAATCCTAAATATTGCGCATCTAATTCAGCGACTTTCGGATACATTTTTCCGCGCACTGAATTCGGCGCATAAGCCCCTTCTAAAATATCACGCACAGCTTTTTGCACGCTACGTGGTGTAATATTGTGATCTATATTGTATTGCTCTTGCGTCAATCGCCGACGTTCTGTTTCTGATATAGCAAACTGCATGGATTTAGTGATCTTGTCCGCATATAAAATTGCCTTACCGCGAAAATGCCTCGCAACGCGTCCAATGGTTTGCACTAGAGAAGTTTCTGACCGCAGAAATCCTTCTTTGTCCGCATCTAAAATGCCAACTAAAGAAACTTCCGGCATGTCTAAGCCTTCTCGTAATAAGTTAATCCCCACTAAGACATCAAAAACACCTAGGCGCAAATCACGAATAATTTCAACACGCTCAACGGTATCAATGTCTGAATGCAAATAACGCACACGCACATTGTGCTCTTGCAAATATTCTGTTAAATCTTCTGCTAATCGTTTCGTTAGCGTGGTCACTAACACCCGTTCATTATCAGCGACACGCAAATGAATTTCAGACAACAAATCATCCACTTGATTTTTTGCAGGCCGCACTTCAACTACGGGATCTAATAATCCTGTCGGTCGCACTAATTGCTCTACAATTTGTCCTGACGTTGTACGCTCATATTCTGTAGGAGTCGCTGACACATAAATCACTTGTGGACGTCGCACTTCAAATTCATCGAAACGCAAAGGACGATTATCTAATGCAGAAGGCAATCGAAATCCGTACTCAACCAAGGTTTCTTTTCGCGATCTATCACCACGATACATGCCACGTAATTGTGGAATCGTGACATGTGATTCATCTACGATTAACAAAGCATCTTTAGGCAAGTAATCAAATAAAGTTGGCGGCGGCTCCCCTGCTTTTCTACCCGACAAATAGCGCGAATAATTTTCTATGCCTTGGCAATAACCTAATTCATTCATCAACTCTAGATCATATTGCGTGCGCTGTTCTAAGCGTTGCGCTTCCACTAATTTATTCAAGCTGGTTAATTGCGCCAGTCTATCTTTCAATTCCAATTTAATATCATCAATCGCATCCACCACGGTTTCACGTCTTGTGACATAATGACTTTTTGGATATATCGTCAAACGCGGCACACGTCGGGTGATTTCTCCGGTTAAGGGATCGAAATAAGAAAGATTTTCAATTTCATCCCCTAATAATTCTATGCGTACGGCATCTTTATCAGAGTCCGCGGGATACACATCAATCACATCACCGCGCACACGATACGTAGTACGATGCAAATCAACATCATTACGCGTATATTGCAATTCAGCTAAGCGCCGCAATATAGTACGTTGATCCACTTTATCCCCTCTATCTAAATGCAATACCATGCTTAAATACATGCGCGGATCGCCCAAACCATAAATCGCAGACACTGTTGCGACGATGATGGCATCGCGACGTTCTAATAATGCTTTGGTGGCTGATAAACGCATTTGTTCAATGTGATCGTTGATAGAAGCATCTTTAGCGATATAGGTATCGGAAGAAGGCACGTAGGCTTCTGGTTGATAATAATCATAATAAGAAACAAAATATTCCACAGCGTTATGCGGAAAAAATTCCTGCATTTCGCCATAGAGTTGTGCGGCTAATGTTTTATTGGGCGCTAAAATTAATGTAGGACGCTGCACTTCTTGAATGACGTTAGCAATCGTGAATGTTTTTCCCGATCCAGTCACACCTAATAATGTTTGATGCGCCAAACCATTCTTCAGTCCTGCTATTAATTTCTCAATAGCTTGGGGCTGATCGCCTGCGGGTTTAAATTCGGATTCTAATTTGAAGGTATTTGACATGGTTGCTATTTTCTACTCAGGAAAGACAATAAGCAACTTATAATCGCGAAAATAAAAACGGCGCGAGTGATTTGGACTCGCGCCGACATATTTATAAATTAAGGAATGCGCTTATTCAATTGGCACGAGAATATCTGTAGGATAATCATAAGCAGAACCATTCGCCGCTAGAAATTCCAGCAAATCCAAGCAGCAACGCTGAGCATAGTTTTTTCATATCAATATTTCCAGGCGATTAAAAATTCATTAGGTGCACTTTTTAACTAAAAATAGGCTAGTTTGTCAACAGATTTGTACAAAAAATATAGATAGCGTCCGATTATTCCTTTATACTAGACCGCCGCAAATGACTGATCTATCTTAATCGAACGGGAGCTAACATGCTGAAAGAATTGGCAAGCCGCGTACAGCGCATCAAGCCTTCTCCAACTCTGGCCGTCTCTGCACGGGCTGATGAATTAACTGCAGCGGGTAAGAATATTATTTCGCTGAGCGTGGGCGAGCCTGATTTCGATACACCCGATTTTATTAAAGAAGCAGCAATCAAAGCCATTCGCGATGGCCACACGAAATATACTGCCGTCGATGGAACCAAAGGCCTTAAGCAAGCCGTTATTGACAAATTTTCCCGTGAAAATAATTTGAATTATGCGCTGAATCAAATTTTAGTTTCTTGTGGCGCGAAGCATAGTATTTTTAATTTATTTCAAGCCATCCTTGAAGCCGGTGATGAAGTCATTATTCCTGCACCGTACTGGGTTTCCTATCCTGATATCGCTAAGCTTTGTGACGCTGTGCCTGTCTATATTTCTGCAGAATTGTCACAGCATTTTAAAATCACACCCGAACAACTTAAGGCTGCGATTACACCTAAAACACGCCTGTTTATGTTAAACAGCCCTTCCAACCCTTCGGGGGTTGCCTATACCAAAGCGGAATTACAAGCTTTGGCGAAAGTTTTATTAAAGCATCCTGAAATTGTTGTGGCATCGGACGATATTTATGAGCATACCTTGTGGATTCCTGAGCCTTTCGTGAATATTTTGATGGTCTGCCCTGAGCTATACGATCAAACTGTTGTCATTAATGGTGTTTCAAAAGCCTACTCAATGACAGGCTGGCGTATAGGCTATGCCGCAGGTCCCGCAAAAATCATAGCGGCTATGAAAAAAATCCAGTCGCAATCCACCTCCAATCCGACCAGTATTGCGCAATATGCGGCGCAAGCTGCTTTAAATGGTGACCAATCTTGCACAAAAATCATGACCAAGGCTTATAAAGAGCGCCATGATTTTGTCTTGGCCGAATTGAAAAAAATACCAGGGGTTGAATGTGGGCCGTCAGATGGGACTTTTTATATATTTCCCAGCTTCAAAGGTGTGATAGAAAAATCATCAGACCTGAAAAATGATATCGATTTAGCTGAATACCTGCTGAATGAAGGTGAAGTCGCTCTGGTTCCAGGCTCTGCATTCGGATCACCAGGTTATTTGAGAATTTCCTATGCCACTAGTATGGAGAAATTGAAAGAGGCCATGAAGCGCATACAAACCGCCATTCAGAAACTGCAATAGGAGTGATCTTAGGTATTGACGAAACAGCAATCCACGATTAGTATGCACGTCATTCCATCGAATATTCCCCGATAGCTCAGTCGGTAGAGCAAATGACTGTTAATCATTAGGTCACTGGTTCGAGTCCAGTTCGGGGAGCCAGTAACCATGCACCTGCTAAAGCAGTTTAATAGAAACTCTCAAACAATATAAACTGCAAACGTTCCTCTAAACGTTACTGCCAATGCAATGCTACCCTGTCAGATGTCGCAATTAGACACCCAGAAATATTTTTGTCCTTTCCTCCAAATCGATATTTAATCATCCAATATTTCGCGCTGTTTGCAGGGCTCAGACACAGTACTCTCAAGTCCGACAGGCACCCTACTGATAATATCGTCAAAAAATCTTACATAGATATATTGTTTTGAGCACCTTATTTGTTAATTGATTGATTTCATGCATTTTTAGTGAGTTATAGCAGATGAGAATGGACTCTTTACATGCCGGGAGTGAGAGAATATAATTTTCAATATTGCTATTGTATATACATAAGCTATACTTAGAACATAAAATATGAGATTAAATTTCAGTAATGGAATAAAATTAAAATTACAACAAAAGCATAATGTTACAACTACAGAAGTCCAAGAATGCTTTGATAATCGCGAGAAAGGGTTGTTGGAAGATACCAGGGAGCAAAACAAAACAGACCCTGCAACGCAATGGTTTATTGCTATGACAGATCACGGGCGCAAACTAAAAGTTGTATTTATTACACTTGCCAATGGAATCTGCAATATTAATACAGCATATGAGCCGAATGATGTGGAGGTAAAAATTTATGAAAAACATGCGTAGTACACATTTACAAGAAGATACCTGTTCAGATGAAGCTTGGGATAACCGAGAGCTTGGTGCTTCAGAAGGTTTTGTTCGTAAATCATCACCTGAGCGTGAGAAAGCGCTCGACGACGCTTTATGCTTGCAGACTATATCTATTCGATTACAAAAATCTTTAATTGAGGAGCTTAAGAGATTAGCTGAAGAGGATGGCATAGGGTATCAGCCTTATATTAGGCAGGTATTAAAGCGTCATGCGCGTCGTGAAAAGGCTAAAAATGTGAAAGATGTACAATCAATTAAATAACAATCTTCATTCTAAGAGAAATATAAGCAAATCATCAGCAATTAGCTTTGGATATCTATTCTGACAGAATAAAAATATTCGACAGTGCACTGGAGAGATTATAGGTGCTATATCTGAATGGTTATAAATTAAAGAAACTAGAGTGTAAGCCAGTCGGAATTTCTCAGAAGCTGCATTATTGATGTTGAAAACGAGGTTTTTAGTTAAATATTATATGAATCTCTTTTAATGCATCATCATTAGCATGAGACCAGAGTTTTAGATTCTCTTTGGTTAAACTAGGAACTTGCTTTTGGGGCCCATCACTTATCAAAGTTGTTATTATTTCCTTAATAGAAGCATTACGAAAATGGAGGCGGATTTCTAAAATAGCATCAAACATCTCGAGAGTATCTACATAATGTTCCACAAAAGGATTAATCTGTGTTTGATTCGAGGAACGAAAACAATTCATTGCATTTCTAAGCTCTTCGCGTTTCAAATCTTCTGCATTGCGCAGCCATTTTATAGGAAGAGTGTCAAGAAATTCAGCCACTGAAATAGCTTTCTTGGTATCTTTTCCATCTGTAATATCAAAGATATGCGCAAGAGATATAACGAATGAATTATCACGCGTGTTTTTTAGTCTATCTAAAATCAATAAATCTTTTGATAATAGAGTCCTCTGCTGCCATTTCTGCAAATGAGAAGTATCAAGATAAATATCCATGAAAACCTCACATTCAAGTTTCAATTACTCAATATTGAAATCACCTTGGCTTTAGCAAAACATTCTTAATATTGTAAGCAATATTACACATCTTTCTAATTCTCAGGAACGCACTTACATTCAATAATCCTATCTCTCGGCATCGATGTATCTAAACGCTCACCAAGAACAATAACATTATGTGCACCCATTGCTTGCGAAGGGTTCGCATAAAAATGACGAGCTTCATCAATAGCACTAAACCAGTGTAAACCACCGTTGAAACTTGTTAATGCCAATGTACTCACATTTAAAAATCCAACAAAGTAGGGTTTATTCATTATTCAGCTCCTTTAAGAATAACGATCAAATAAAAATAGAGTATTAACCACCAGGATTATTACCTTTTTTTGGCTCTCCTTCTTCCTTTATCTCAACAGAGATTCGACCAACCCAACCTCGCGATGCTTTATCTGATGGATTTTCTTTTACTAACTTTTCAAATTCCGTTTTTGCCTCCTCTAATTGTCCAGCTTTATACTTATCCATTGCACCTTGAAACTTAGATTGACCAGCGCGCAATTTTGCATCATGAGGTTGAAAAAGAAAATTAAGCACCGGACGGAAAACTTTTCTAAACATAATTAAGACCTCTTAAAAGTATTTGTGGAATTGTTACCTATTGTAGCCGTCTCAACATTTGCAACACCTAAAGCTTGTGCTATATCAATTTTTTCTGCTTTAACTGTCAGAACAAAAGACTCTTTTTTGGAGCTCTCTTTCTGAGCAACCTTAAAATCTAATACCTCTGGGTGTTCTCGCTCCTCAACAATCTTTGCCAATGATAATTGATTAACTAAATTATTTGGCGAAATAGCAAAATTGCTGGTTGGTGACACAACCTTCCTTGCAACATCACTTACTAGATTCTTTAAGCCACCAACTTCCAATAATGCCATTGTAAGACTACTACAGCTATATCCTTTTTCGTTAGTCATCTTACCCAATAGCGTCCATGGTTCTTTTGTTCTTTCAACATATAAATTATATTTATGTTCGTATTTTCTTGAAGTAATTTTTTAAGTTTATCGCCTTGTGCTTCAGTTAGGTTTTCTGCATTTCTCAATAATAGGAAACGACTGCCCTTGATAAGATCTTTTCCAATTTTAACCGCTTTACGGAACTCAATACACCGCTGATTATCCACCGCTCTACTGTAATTCTGCATAACGTGAAATCGATCGAAGATAATGTCTGCATGAGGCAAGTCATCGTGAATTGCCTTTTGATAAGCTGGCCCCATATCCATCGCAACGGCCAAAATCCCTTTTTTTGTAGACTCTGGTAGCTGCTTCAAACAAATTGACAATGTCTCTGCAGTTCTACCTTCATGAACCAAAATTAAATTACCAGACTCTAAATCATAAACGACAGTCATGTAATCCTGGCCTTTTGCACGCGCAACTTCATCAACACCAAGATATTTTAAATTAACCAATTCAGCTGGATTTAATGCAGGCAATGTTTCTTGTAAATATTTTTTATCCATATTCTTTACTGTTTCCCAGCGCAAATCGAAATGCTTGGATACAGCACTAATGCTCATGTAACGACAGAGCCCGCTGACCAAGTAACAAAATCTTTTTCTGTAGTAACAACCAGCACCAACAAATTTGCACAACTCGATGCAGCGCCTGTTAAGCTTCGTTCGCATTTGGACAAGTTCAATTTCAATCTGAACACGAGTATTTAACAATGGAACATCGTAGATCGTCCGGCGTAGATAGCGATTTATTCTTCCTGGCTTCTTGTGAAGCGGGTCTATTGGTTTATAACGCTTATCACGCCGGCAGTAGATAGTCAGGGTATTAGTGGTTTGTTTATAATTAATCGTATTGACGCATTGGCCTTTTAAATCCAAAATTGAGCTTGGGATATTGATGCGCATATACGTTCCTTGTCATAAAGTCTTCAGAACCTTTATTAAACAAGAAGTTACGGCCCATTAATATCCCTTTTCACCTCACAAGACCGCAGAAGTACCATTGAAAATACATCAATGTTGTTTTATAAATGAACAAGTTACCACCTCATGAGACCGGAGAAGAGCCAAGTAATCCCTATTTTGACTTGATTGTTTCTGGTCAAATTTGTTGCAAAACACTGTGAAATTTGCTTATAATGCACCCTGCACAGAAAAGAGAAACCTGCGAATTAGGTACATATTATGAGATCAAAAAAAATTGCCATTATTCAAAGCCATCGAATTAGAATGGTTATCAATAGTAAAGCACACATTATTCCTATCGATATTATCGAGGGAAAAAAGTTTTTAACTCGCTCTAAAAAATATGTCTATGCATTCAGAAACAGCGTTGATGCTTATGCTTTTGGTGACTGGTTGGCTTCGACTACTTTGGGTAATTCTCCAAAAGATGAAATTGTCCGTAGTACTTTATCCCCTTCGAAAAAATTAGACGACAGATTAAAAGCATGTTCCGTCAAGTTTTCAGAAAAGATGCATCAAGAGATTGTTCCTTTTCTTATTCAGTATGCAACAGAAGAGCGCATCACCCCAGTGCAGATAATCTCTGAACATCGAAGATTTATGGAATCAACCAGTTATTTCTCAGCATTGATTTGTCGTACTGACTCACTATCTGACTCCGATGAGGATGATAGTGATGATGATTTAAGTTTCCCTGAAAGAATTGAAAAATTGCTAAAAGAGGAAAAGGAAGCAAGAAATAAAAAAAGAGCTCATAATGCATTAGTCGCTGCAAGTATTGCTCATGCAGAAAACTTACAATTAGAAAGTGTCAAGAATAGATCATTACTAGATGCAAATCTACATAGTGTAGAAGAAGAAAAGTTAGCAATCGCCACCGATCTCTCTATTAAAGAATTGACGGCACTTAATCAAGGAGCTGAAATAAAAGAATTTAAGCACGGCGCACCACCTATTAACAATTCGATAATACCACAAGCTGGTTCTTTTTCTGCAGCTTACTCAACATCCGGTACTTCTCATTCACTAGATACCATACCTTTCAGTGTTGCACAGACTAAACCAAATCGACACGTGACATTTGCTATAGAGACATCTGATGGAAAGGAAGATAAACATTATGTCCCTCAAATGTAAATAATCTCCGCAGATACGGTCCTTAAAAATACCAGAGAGTGATTTTTTAAAGTATTTATTTTTAATACTGGCTCGTTTATTTGTCTTACAAAACGTTTCTGATAACTGGTTTTTAATTTTAAGATACAATATTCATCACTTAAACGCAGCAGCCATTTTTTTATCTGGAATAACCATTGAATTTGATCATAAATCACAAGATATTCCAGGAGAGAAATTGTTCAAAACATTTTGTCGTCTTGGAGAATCAAAAGAGATACATAGTATCAAACGACATCGTGATAAAAACAATGAACCAGCATTAATAAAAGAATTAAGAGCTAGATCAACTCCATATCATAACTACCAATTATTTTTCCAAGCGACGAAACAAACGCCTGTGAACTTCAATCAATTTCGAATTTCATCCAAAAGAAGCGTGCCTGTTTTACTGTTGCAATTTAACAACTTTCTTACCCATGAAGGCACTCGCAAGGAAATAAACCCTACTGCGTTGACTTTTCCTGTGGCCTCTTATCTGATTGGCCCTATGCCTTATGAAGAGTACAGTTTTTTTAGATCACGCCATATGGAAGTTCGTAAGAAAACCTCTAAAGCCATTTCCGATTCCGATAAGCAACGATATAGTTTGAAATGATGAAAAATGCAATTAATCCAAAAATAAATGATGCTGTGGTGAAACTCATTAAAGAAAATTGCAAATAGCTAAAGTACTCATTCATTATTGT
Organism: Myxococcales bacterium; assembly: GCA_903970525.1. Lineage (GTDB taxonomy): Bacteria > Pseudomonadota > Gammaproteobacteria > DSM-16500 > DSM-16500 > UBA5158. The sequence goes on from CAJCIZ010000164.1 coordinate 11,859, forward strand.
CAGAATGACTGCAAAGAGAATGGCTTGCATAACCCCCAACATAGATGCCAGCATCACGTGTGAATAACCTTTGATAGACATAACAAGTCGCATGATACAACCGTTCGCTATCCCTACCCCTAAGGTGTGAACAAATAGACCTGCGACAATAACGTCAATATTATTCGAGCCTAACAAACTAATAGTTAATCCAAGCATTAATAAGTAATTGCCCAGCTTGACAATTGAGTACATTCAAAATTTCCCCACAATGAATTGCATTAATATGCTGGACACGGAGAGCCCACCAATACCGATTAATTGGTAAATAACATAATGCGTATAATCCTGATGAAGATGATAAAGAACCAAGTTTGGCGCTTGGCCAATCCACATCAATAATGTTGAAATAGAAAATACAGAACAGAGCATCCCTTGAAAAAATTCTTTATTTTTAATGATAGCTCCATATTGCGCTGTTAATTGACGGAACTCTATTTTTTTCCTAGGTAAGTTATCTTTTGGAATTGTTGAATAAAGCCCAATCAACGTGATAACACCGAGCATCGCAGTTAAAATGAAAATATACTGCCAAGAAAATAAACTCACAATGATACTGCCAATCAATGGCCCAAGAAGTGGCGCAAGCAAACTCACATTTGCCATCAACGCAGCAAGCTTAATTGCATTTTTATCGTTAAAATATTCATGGATCAGCGCATAGCCAATGGCAATAATAGACATGCCTGAACCTTGAAAAAAACGCCATAAGATAAACTGATGAATATTATTGCTGAAAAGGATAACATCTGTGATAGGGGTAGATATGGCAAGAAAGAACATGCTTCCGAATCCCACTATTTTAACAAAAAATCAGGCTCAAAGTAACCCCAATCAGCCGTACACGCATAGGTTCTGACAGGGGTTTAGAGCCTCTGAGGGGCTCTTAGTCTCTTCCTCAGAGCTTGATATTCCATTATAATCCCCCACCAATTCAGGCCAGCCACAGGAGATCCTCATGAAACACCCCGTCGTGCATTTCGAAATCGGTTGTCGTAATACCCAAAAAACACAAAGTTTTTACCAAGAATTGTTTGCTTGGGATATGCAAGCAATGGGGCCTGCTGTCATGATTAAAAGTGAATCTGGTGGAATTGGTGGTCACATTAACTCTCTTGGCCATGAACCCCACAACTATACTTTGTTTTATGTACAAGTAGATGACATCGCAGCAAGTCTTGCTAAAGCAGAAAAATTGGGTGGAAAAGTTATCGTACCAGAAGTTGAAATCCCAACCGGTTTTTTTGCTTGGTTTGCTGATCCGGAAGGCAATACAGTTGGCGTATGGAAACCTAAAAATGCCTGAAATTACTTCGCATCTATTTTTGCAATTAGCCGCCATCTTGGCTTTTTGTCGTCTATTGTCTCATGCCAAAAGAAGTCTTTCTTATCGCTTTAGATATCATTGTTGAAGCTAAGTCTTTCATATTGCAAGTTTCTCAATTTCCCAGCCCTGCAACATGACAATTTCTCTCAATGAAATATCATAAAACTTTGACGTTTTGTCATTATCAAAGGTTATAAATGCAGGCTTGCAATGTTCGCCATGATCTTTAACGCCGGTTAAAACATCATTATGTTGATTGATAAATTCAGGGAGTTGTTTGCCAACAATGACGCCAATGCTCTCAAGCCCACTTGGATACATGTGAACAGCACGAGGCGCTGGTAATTCAATCATTGAGACGGTGAATCCATCTTCGAGTAATAATGGTTTTTCTAAAATTAAAATCGCAACAGCTCTACCATTAAACTGTGTTTCAACATATTCACTGCAATATTTTTTCAGCTCATCACGCAATTGTTCATATTCAGGCGTAGTCGCGGTGCGATACAGTAAGTGACTTAATGGCTTACCATGAATATTAATACCGGATTTCTTCATTCTGTGCAGTAAATCAGAAAAAAATTCTTCATAGTTGCCTATGATTTTTACGATATTATTCACATTAATTCCTCTTAAAGATTTTATATTGATCATTAGTCTTTCAATTAAAATGAGGCCTAACTTTATTTTCCTGCTCTGAGTTCAAATAACTCATTGAAGATCCAGCAAACAGCGCTACTGCAAAAACGACTTCATGTGTTCCTATCTCACCGCTTAAATACGATTTCATTGCCGCAAAGAAAAATCCAAGTCCGGTGATACTCTGCTTATATAATTTATCCATATCACTGTCATTACGCTTAGTTGAAGCATAAAAACCTAAAGAAAAACCAGAAAGACTACTTGTGACAAGGTACTTGAATGACATTTTCTCTACTCCGAACAATCAATTTATTTTCATTTTCCTTTATTTTTTCTTTTCCATGTAGTTTCAATATGCGCAATATAACTTTTAACCGGAACACTGGCGATCATCTTGCCAATGACCTCTAGTGGTAAATCTTCAAGTTTTTTGAATCGTATACAGCTTTTACCCATATCGAGTTTTTTGCCGGTTGCTAGCCATGCATCACGAAACTTTTTTTCTGCTTCTTTATCGCTGTATAAACACATAAAATAAAGTGCCATGTGATTTTTTTGCGAAGCGATATGCGCAAAAGGTAAAGGCAGCTTGGGAGCGCAGTGGTAGCCCTCAGGATAAATACTATGAGGTACGACATACCCTATCATTCCATAGTTAATGCACTCTTCATAACCTTTGGGTAAATTATCAAGAATCACTTCACGCACTGCGCTAATGATCGCTCGTCTTTCCTCTGGTAAAGTCGCAAGATATTCTTTGACTGTACTGATTGTGCTTTTCATCGTTTAATCCTAGAAATATCGCAATTGCGCAGATTTTATCGTATCTAAAATGCCAGTACAAGCTGCTTGAGTTGCTAGTATTTTCTCACAGTCAATACCTCTGGCTAGATCTATCCCTGGTCTACCAATTAAGATACCCCTATTCTATTGACTACTCTCCTCTTCCGTATGATAACATTCAGAAAAGAACAACCAATTGATGGATCGATTATGGATCTCACAGATATTTCATGGATTTCATTCTTTGTCGCTGCGGGGATTATCCTGCAATCACTCACCTATCTGGATTTATTCACAAAGCAAGCATGGAAAGTTGTCGGCATTTCAATCGTCTGCGGCGTTGTATTTGGATTTGCTTCAAATAAGCAAGATTTAGCACTACGTTTTTCTAGTCTGGCTTTTATGATTGGTTACACGGGTGGGTATATCGCCCAAGCAGACAAATCTGTGTTGCAAGTAGTCACAATTAAAAACGTGCTTTTCCTAAATATTTTATTTATTTTTTATATGTATGATACTTCACCTTATTTAATGCAGATAGATTTTTTTAGAGTTAGCTATAGCCTGATCATGCTGATAGTTATGGCTACCTTTGGAATAACTCTCTGCTTTGCTTTGGGTGTTTTTCCGATGTATGACAGTATGAGAACCACTTTTTATACGATATATACCTTAATCTCTGCTGCCGTTTTTGGATTAGTCAGTTATACAATTTATCTGAGAATCGGTCATCAGCATCAGCTCTCTTTTATCACGCTACTAACCTGGATGACATTTGGCATGGTGCTATTTGGATTTTTAGTTGATTATTTCAATCTTAGTTTACTGATGCGATGCTCAAAATTAATAGATAATCAGCCAATAGCGGATGTGTTTAAGCAGAAATTTTCAGAAGAAATGTTTAGTGACACAGATATCATTATCACGATTGTGATCATATCAGTCACCTTAATCTGTAGTGAATTGGTATTGAAAAATGGTAATTATCTGGTTTTGAACGTAGCTTGGCTTGCGTCTCAGTATGTTGCAACGAAACATTTGAAAATCGATAATTTCATTAAATAGATCTCCTACTATATATACGTACATTTACGAAGTCTATGCAAAATCTTGCGTTTTATTTTTATTTTTTTCTTTGTACGCAACAGCGAATTTTGTATAATATCTCAGATCTTTTCAAATAACTGAAAACTTAAAAAAAGAATTGCGTCACAGCTGGCTGTCCGATGGCCGACGGGAAAGTGTCGCAGAACATTCTTGGCATTTAGCATTGATGGCATTTCGTTATGCTGACAAGCTGGAACGACAGTGAAATAACAATGATGTTTCAGGGAAAGTGGCTTTTAAAATATTGTGAGTTTGATATTTTTTTAAATACACTCGCACAAGATGTCATGGTGTGCGGGATAAAGAAATTGCAAGATGCGGGTAAAAACATAGATCACATTCGCGCAGCAGCGGCTGAGGAAGAAAAAGCTTGGTAGACTTAATTGTACAAAACCACAATGACTACTAAAGTAATAGTGAACACTGCTCAACCTAGAGTAGTCCAAATCACAGAAACAGATAGCCATTATTGCACAAGACCTTAGCAGCAGCTTTGCTGGAAAATGTCATGCTTTATTATGTCGCAATTATATCAAAGGGCGTCATTGGTATGACTTTGCATGGTATGTTGCTAGAAAAGCTATCCCTAATTTTATTTTTCTTAGTAATGCGCTGGATCAACAAGGACCTTGGCCCAATCAAAATATTACTGTTACACCCACATGGTTTATTGACGCTATGCAACATAAAATTAAACTTATTGATTGGAATAAAGCAACAAGTGATGTTGCGCCATTTCTAAATGCGCAAGACAAGCAAACATTACGTTTATGGGGCGTAGAGTTTTTTATTGATAAGCTTAATAAGCTAGAAAATATTCTAAATACTTGATTGAT
>CAJCIZ010000165.1 GCA_903970525.1 Myxococcales bacterium
GTGTTTGCAGAGGGAAGGTCATAAATTAACTTGGAAAAAGCCAGTGATTTATTTGATCTAGCTGTAGTATTAAATCAATTCGGGTCACTTGATATAAATTCCCTACTGCGCTGTTTTGAGCATTATATGGCGAGTGATTCAAAAAAAAATTCTCGAGCAGAATTTGAATTAAATTTGCACGATAAATTAAACGATAGCGCTTTCATCGGAGATATTACACCATTATTACCTTATTCAATGAGTAATAACTACGATCCTTTATTAGCAGCAAAAATCGTACAAGATAAAATCATCAGTAGCTTATCAGGTGATATTTGGAAAGGGCGGCAGCATGAATCTTGAAGAATATAAAAAACAAATGCCGCTTTATCAGGAGTTGGCAAAAACCAAATATCGGAATTTGTAATATGTCTACAGAAGCCATTATAAAGAAAATTAACAACTTTTTAAGTTCAGATACTACTGAAGTATCATGTATTCGTGGTGAGTGGGGTATAGGAAAAACTCCTGACTTCGTAATATTTTCCTTAGAAAAAAAGCCTTTCGTATTTAAAAACAAGAAGTTACGAAAGCTAGGCACTACATTATTTTGACATACGCCTTCAAATTAAACAATCAGATTAATTTAAGAAAACTGTGGCATCTAAAGAGCGATCCAAACTAAAAGTCTTGTAAATTTTGCGCGAATTGTTTGATATATATCCTGGCACACGGTAGCAATCTTTTGTTTTTTTATGGACATAAATAGAAGCCTGAATATTGAGCAGTTCATTTAAAATTTCATCGATACTGATTTTTTGAGTCAAATTGATTCGATATTGCAAATGCCGTAATACACTAAAGGTCATATAACAGATGGCAATATGTGCATGAATGCGAGAAGGCACCCAATGGAAAATCGGTCTCATTTGCAAGGTGTGTTTATTAATACGGAAACTCTCTTCAATGACATAAAGTTGCGCATATCGAGCGAGTAATGTTCCAGGAGCCTCGTCTCGAATATTCGTGATGATCCCATGCAAACCATCCCATTGTTCTGCTGCTGCAATTTTGGCATCATCGAGTGATATACGGGCATTTTCATCCCGTGTTACTAATTGTTTTACACCTTGATTGGTAATTAAGTTATTGGGGTTCGCTTTTTTCCCTATTCGTTTTTTAACTTTAGTCAATACCCGTTGACGATCATGGTGATCTTTGAGCGCTCTCTTGCTTTTATAAGTCACAATGAGTCTGTTTTGCTCATATTCAAATTCACCTACCCATCCAAAATCTTGGCGCACCATGCAGGGTCGGTAATTGGCCTCATCCAGAATGGTTTCTTGCAGTGTTCCTGGTAATTTTTTCAGTTTCGCGGCAATAATATAGTGATAGTGATGCGCGTCTAACAATGCGATATTTTTTTTGGTAAACATACCCCGATCACCGACAAAGCAAATCCCCGCTATGCTAAAAAGTTGTTTCCAAGATTCAATTGCCGCGATTAAAGTGGTCACTTCAGCCTTATTTCCTTCAAATAACTCATAGCCGATAGGTAATCCGTCTTGGTTGGTAGCTAAAGCTAAGACCACTTGGGTTGTATTAAATCGATGATCTTTACTGTAACCAAAATTGCGTAATTCATCCACCTCGACCGATTCAAAATATAAGGTGGTGACATCAAACAGGAGTAAATCAATTTTATTGGGAAAAAGTGATTGAGTTTTTTGAAAAGTGCGCTGTTTTAGCTCTGAAATTTTGGGATATAAGCGATCCATCATCCAATAAATCATCTCCAGGGAATGGGTTTTGCCAAAATGTTGAGCTAATTTTTGTTGAGTGCGTCTTTTGCTACACGGATAAACCAGGCGCGATAGCACTACGTCGCGTAACAGTTGATAAGTGCGCTGACCTTTGAACAATCTGCTATACAGTTCATCAAACATCGCGCCCGCAATATCATGCACACCTTCGACAATGCGGCATGTTTCTACAATATCGTCCAATGTGACTTGAGAAGGTGGAAAAATATCTTCAATTTTTTTCCGACGTGGGCGACCTACTTTATTTTTTACATGAGGAAGCAATTCTTCTTGTGTTGATTTAAATAAAGGCAATTGTGCGATTTTTTCTTCACGCTCTAGGGTGATCTTAACGATTAACTCCTGGGCATAGTCTTTTAATTTCTGCTCTTCTTCTTCATCGCGCGCAATACCAACATAATGTACTATTTTTTGCTTTACTTTGCTGCCTTCACGAATCGTTTCGCAAATTTGGATAGAACGCCTAGGGCTGTTGGGTGTTTTATTAACTCGAATGAACATAAAATAATCTTTATCGACAAATAATACTAGAGCTTATCAGATTTGATAAGAAAATCAATGATTATTTGTCAGCTAGACACTACAAAACGTCAGCAAACGGGTGCTTAATAATATACTACTATTTTTCAAAAGCTTAAATTTTTTGAAATGATGATTTTTTTGAAAACATTACGAAGTCAGGAAGATAGTGTGGTTTCCTTTTATATCAATCAATGTCAAATGCATCTTCCAAAGTAGTAAAAGGAATCTAGAAATAAAAGCCATTATAAAAGAAAAACTGCTTTTAGATTGAAGTGCGAACAAGTTAATGGTTATGCTAAGAAGCATACTTTCTTTTTCAATCATTCACGAGCTTTTTGGGGTTTGAATGCAAAATCAGCGTAGCCACCGCATCTACAATTAATTGCGGTTGATTTTTTTGGATAAAATGATTACTTCCCCACGCATAAATCTGTATCCCTGTAGGAGATAATTGTGTAAGTTCTTTCTGCCATAACTGCCACTCTGCTTCATGTTGCGGTGTGTCACCACGATCGGTAGCTGTTAGAATAATCAAAGGAATGTGAGGAAAAGCACCAGTTTTTTTTACTTGTAAACGGCTTTGATTTAATCCAATGGCTTCACGATAATAAAATGCGTCTTTGGATGGTAATGGGTCATAAAATTTTTGGTTACGACTTGAAGATTCGCTTAACACAATCCCAGCAATATCATCCGGATATTTCTGCGCAAAAAGCTGCATATTCAGTCCACCTAGAGAATGTCCTATTAAAAAATAAGGAGGTTTAATATTCAACTTAGTTAGCAAAATTTTTAACGTTTTAACGGAATCTTCTGATGTAATTGGATTGTTACCAGGTGTTTGCTGACTCTTCCCATACCCAGCTCGATCATATATAACCACACGAGCAAACTTAGATATTTGTTCCACTACCTTATTCCAAGTGGATAAATCACCTCCCAAACCAATATCTAATATAGCAACAGATTTTGATTTTCCCAATACTCTTGTATATATCTGGTAACCTCCAATATCTACACACTTTCCTCCCGATAATTTATCTTTAGTATCGATAGGACATGCAATTGAAATTGATGGAATTAATATTAACAGTAATAAGATATTTAAAATTTTCATTAGCATTTTCCTAGTTGATAATAGACAAGCATTAGGCGGAA
>CAJCIZ010000166.1 GCA_903970525.1 Myxococcales bacterium
AAGATATGTTATTGATATGCACTAACGCCTCCTTGCGTTTATTCAGTTTCTTGGTCGAAACTAAACATACGCCAAGTCGAGGCGTTTTGCATTATTATGTTATTGTTTTAAAAGAACCTTTTTCTTAAGTTAGTGCCATTAGGATAAGACTCCCCTTTATCTATGGTATTTCGAATATCATATACTGATACACCACGCTGGCAATAAGCTTTATAATCAGGATCAGGAATTGCTTCTGCCTCTGGCGCTATATCCTGAGGGCGTAGTAACAAATACGTCATAATGATAAAAACTAGGCATAAAAATAAATTTGCGCCTCGTTGCTGGCAAGCATACCGCATAAGCATCATTGCGATATCGACAAAATCATTACGTACTGCTCTACGAAACATCTTTAGACCTTTTCTAACATTTCTTGCGCGTGTGCTAACGTTTTTTTCGTTATCTCAACACCACCCAACATCCGCGCTAATTCTTTCACCTTCTCTTTAGCATCTAAAAATCTAGCTTGCGTAAACGTCGCCTCTTTCTCATGGCGTTTTTCCACCAGCAAATGTTGCTGTCCTTGCGCTGCAACCTGCGGACTATGCGTGATGCAAAACAGTTGATGTGTCTCACCCAAACGTCGTAAGAGTTTACCCACAATTTCCGCTGTTCCACCACTAATTCCCACATCTACTTCATCAAAAATCAAAGTCGGAATAGTATGCTGTTCTGCAGTCGCCATATGTATCGCAAGACTAATACGCGATAACTCACCACCGGATGCCACTTTAGCAAGAGGTTGCAAAGGTTGTCCAACGTTAGTCGTAATTTGAAACATAATTTTCTCTAAGCCATTTGGCGAAATACGCGCGACATCATCCGTTGAAAAATGAATATGAAATTTCCCATGGGGTAATGAAAGCGCATGGATAATTTGCGTAATTTCTTGCATAAGTTTTTTTGCGGATTTTTCACGACTTTTACTCAGTTGCGTGGCCGTCGTTAAATAATTTTTTTCGATATCAGCTAATTTTTTTTCTAATTCGGCTAAGCGTTCATCTCGAGAACCTAAATCCGCTAATTCAGCCGCGATTTTTTGCTGAAAATCATACAATTCTTCAGGCACGACTTTATGTTTGCGCGCGATGTCAAAGAGAATGCCTATGCGTTCTTCAACATATTGTAATCGTTCAGGATCGACTTCTACATTTTCAAGATAATGGCGCAAATCATTTTCTGTGTCGCTGACGTGAATGATGGCAGTTTTAAGATTTTCAACCCATCCTTGAATTTTAGGATCCACATTTTGCACGTTTTCTAAAGCGTGCAAAGCTTGGTTAATAAGATTTAAGGCGTTGTTGTTTTCTTCGTCCGCTAAAATGCCAAGAGATTGATGAATGTTTTGGATTAATTCACCAGCATTGGCTAATTGTTTATGCTCTAAATCTAAAGCATGAAATTCATCGGGTTTTAATTGCAAATCTTCCAATTCTTGTAATTGAAATTTTAAAAAATCAATGCGCGCATCACGATCTGTGTTGGATTGGCGTAACCCGGTGATTTCTTGTGATAACGTATGCCACGATTCAGATAAAGAAAAAACTTTACCAGTTAATTCACTGTGGCCCGCATATTTATCTAACATGCTGCGCTGCGTATCTTGTTTGAAAAGCGCTTGGTGTTCATGTTGGCCGTGAATATTCATCATCAGATCACTGAGTTCACGCAACAATTGTAACGTAGTTGGTGAGCCATTGATGTAACTGCGCGAACGACCATCTTTATAAATCGTGCGGCGAATAATGCATTCGTTTGCTTCACTTTGTAGATCGTAATTTTGTAACCATAATTTAGCGTCAGGCAAATGACGCAAATCAAAGCTTAAACTAATGTCAGCTTTGTCATGTCCTTGTCGAATCATATCCGCTGTCGCGCGACTGCCCAACGCCAATTCAATCGCATCGATTAAAATGGATTTACCTGCGCCTGTTTCTCCTGTGATGACGGTGGTGCCAGAGAGGAGAGTGAGATGCAGTTCGTGGATAGTGGCTAAGTGGTGAATATCAATTTCGGTTAGCATAAGATCCTTGGGGTGATCATTTTTTTAAAAGCGTTGCGTAAGTGTAAACTAAGGCAGGCATTTAGCTCAATATTTTTTGTGATTACTAGTATTTATTCTCTGTCATCCGTCATTGCGAGCGCCAGCGAAGCAATCCAGCCTTCCATTAAAAGCTGGATTGCTTCGCTGGCGCTCGCAATGACGGAAACTATTCCGAATACTTCAACTTTTTCCCCCAATGCAACTTACTCCGTAACGCTTTGTAATAATTATAATCTAGCGGATGAATGAGCAACAAAGGTTTAGCTTTTTTAGAAACAGTAATATGACTACCGGGCGGCGAATTGAGATACGCTTGACCATCACAACTGAGACGTGGCGTTGCAGTATTATTAGGTGAAATAATAATTTCAATTTTACGATTGCCTTCTACAACAATAGGTCTATTGCTCAAAGTGTGTGGAAACATAGGCACCAACACAATCGCATCCAGTTGCGGATGTAAAATAGGACCACCACCTGATAACGCATAAGCCGTCGAACCCGTAGGCGTTGCCACAATTAACCCATCCGAACTTTGGCTATAAACAAATTGCTTATCAATATAAATTTCAAATTCAATCATATGCGGTGTGGCATCAGGAATGATGATGACTTCATTTAACGCATCATTTTCTCCTAAAATTTTACCCTGAAACTCAATGGAGGCAGTCAGCAAGAAACGCTTTTCGATAGAATATTCACCGTCTAAAATGGATCTAATCTTTTCTAATTCGGTCGGATGAATATCAGTTAAGAATCCTAAGCTACCGCGGTTGATGCCTAATACTGGCGTATCGTGATTCACCACTGCATGGGCAGCATTAATTAAACTGCCATCGCCACCCACCACAATCAATAAATCACAACGGCTGCCTATTTGATCTCGCGCGACAGTCGTCACTTGAGTTAATCCTAGCGATTCAGCCGTTTCTGCCTCAATCACAATGTCTCTTTTGAGCCGGCGCAAATAGTCAATTAAGGCTTGTAGCGTCTCTTTCACGCCTGGGTTCTTAAGCCGCGCTATGACACCAATTGTATTGAATTTTATAGTCATGCTGCTTCCTTAATTTTGTGGTATATTAGCCTACCTTATCTTGAGGCAAGAGTCATGAGTGAAACACCCATAAATCAGCGGTCACAGCAGATTTTAAAAATCTTGGTAGAGCGTTATATCCAAGATGGCTGTCCCGTGGGCTCGCGCACGATCGCCGAAGAATCCACCTTGGGCTTAAGCCCTGCAACAATCCGCAATATCTTAGCTGATTTAGAAGAATTAGGGTATTTAGTGTCTCCTCATACCTCAGCGGGTCGTGTTCCAACCGAAAGAGGGTACCGTTTATTCGTCAATAGCTTATTAACGGTCAAACCCCTAGAATCCCAGGCTGTTCAAGATTTGAGAACGAAATTAGATCCTGATATGGCTATGACCGGATTATTACAGTCAGCCTCGACTTTATTATCAGGTTTAACGCAAATGGTCGGGGTTGTTGCCCTGCCCAAAATGAACCGGCTTGAATTACGCCAGGTTGAATTTTTAGTGTTATCGGGTAATCGCGTTTTAGTCATATTAGTCTTAAATAATCGCGAAGTTCAAAACCGTATCATACAGATGGATAGAGCTTATACGCCTAGCGAGTTACAACAAGCGTCGAATTACTTAAATACGCATTTTGTAGGAAAAGAGTTACACACCGCGCGTAAAGAACTACTCGAAGCCATGCAAAAAGATAGAGAAAACATGGCGCAATTGTTTCAAGCAGCCATTGAAATGGCCGATAAAGCTTTTGTGTCGACAGAAGATGCCAATAAAGATTACATTATGGCGGCAGGTCAAAATAATTTAGCCGGCTATAGCAAGCAAACGGAATTAGAGCGTTTGCATACTTTATTTCAAGCATTTACTCAGAAACAAGAAATTTTGAATTTATTGAATCATTCGTTAGAAGCAGAAGGGATACAAATTTTCATTGGCAAAGAATCGGGTTATGAGGCATTTGATAATTGCAGTATAGTGACCACCTCATACGCAGTGGATGGCCAGCTTATCGGTAGTCTAGGCGTTATTGGTCCTACACGCATGCCTTATGAGAGAGTCATCTCCGCGGTCGATGTCACATCAAAATTATTGTCTGCAGCCTTGAATCAAGGCTAATCCATCCCCATATAGGACATTACTTATCGTTCCTGCGCCGGCGGGAATCGATTTGTAGCATGAAATTAGGCTTAAAGAGATAGGAGATTACAGTGTCATCACACGACAAAGAAAGAGATTCAGCCACGGCTGGTAGCACATCCAAGCTGCAGCAAAAATTTAACGAAGATGCGGCAGTAGAGCAACAACTACGCGATGAGCAAGAAGCCGCATTGCTTGAGCATCCAACCTACATCGAATTGCAGAAAAAACTCGATGAATCCGAACAAAAAGCCACCCAGCATTGGGAAAGACTGTTGCGCCAGCAAGCTGAGATGGACAATGTCCAACGCCGCGCAGAGCGTGATGTCGCCAGTGCTCATAAATATGCTTTAGAGAAATTTGCCCTTGAATTGTTGCCTGTGGTCGATAACCTAGAACGCAGCCTGCAGACTAGCGAAGAAGCCCACTCCGGTAATACTGTGCTTGAGGGAATTAACCTTACGCTCAAGCTGTTCCTTGACGCCCTGGAGAAATTTGGTATCCAGCAAGTCAATCCGCTAGGTGAAACGTTCAACCCTGAATTACACCAGGCAGTTTCTGTACAAGTGGACGCTACGACTAAGGCAAATACGGTCTTAAGCGTCTTGCAAAAAGGATATTTATTGAATAACCGCTTGATTAGACCGGCTTTAGTGGTTGTATCAAAAGCCAGTTGAAAAATGAAAATTAGCCCATATATAACTAGTTATACATATTGATTTGGAGAAGACAATGGCACAATCAAAAATTATCGGTATCGATTTAGGTACAACCAATTCCTGCGTCGCTGTAATGGAAGGCGACAAGGTCAGAGTTATCGAGAACGCTGAAGGCGATCGTACAACCCCTTCTGTCGTCGCTTATATTGATGACAACGAAATTCTCGTCGGTCAACCTGCAAAACGTCAAGCAGTGACCAACCCTACCAATACCATTTATGCCGTCAAACGTTTGATTGGTCGTCGTTATGACGAAGATGTTGTCAAACGTGATAAAGAAATTGTGCCTTATGCAATTGTCCGCGCAGACAATGGCGATGCTTGGGTAGAAGCGCATGGTAAGAAATTAGCGCCACAACAAGTGTCTGCACAAATTCTCATGAAGATGAAGAAGACTGCAGAAGATTATCTGGGTCATGAAGTAACAGAAGCGGTCATTACTGTTCCTGCGTATTTCAACGACTCACAACGTCAAGCGACAAAAGATGCTGGACGTATCGCGGGTTTAGAAGTGAAACGTATCATTAACGAACCAACCGCTGCAGCACTTGCGTTTGGTATGGATAAAAAACAAGGCGATCGCAAAATTGCGGTATACGACTTGGGTGGTGGTACATTTGATATTTCCGTGATTGAAATTGCTGAAGTCGATAAAGAACATCAATTCGAAGTATTATCCACCAATGGTGATACTTTCTTAGGCGGTGAAGATTTCGACGTACGTTTGATTAATTACTTAGTTGATGAATTTAAGAAATCAAGCGGCATGAATTTACGTAATGATCCTTTAGCATTACAACGTTTGAAAGAAGCAGCTGAAAAAGCAAAAATTGAATTATCTTCCGCGCAACAAACCGATGTGAACTTGCCATACATCACGGCTGATGCAAGCGGTCCAAAACACTTAAACATTAAGATTACGCGTGCGAAATTAGAATCGTTAGTGGAAGATTTAGTGCAAAAAACCGTAGGCCCATGCGAACAAGCGATCAAAGATGCCGGCATTTCAGCGTCTGATATTGATGATGTCATCTTAGTCGGCGGTCAAACCCGTATGCCTATGGTGCAAGAAGCGGTTAAGAAAATCTTTGGTAAAGAACCACGTCGTGACGTAAACCCTGATGAAGCTGTTGCTGTAGGCGCTGCGATTCAAGGTGCTGTGTTATCAGGTTCTGTGAAAGATGTCTTGTTGTTAGACGTAACACCATTGTCCTTAGGGATTGAAACATTGGGTGGCGTGATGACAAAACTCATCGAAAAAAATACCACGATTCCAACCAAGGCCAATCAAGTATTTTCAACGGCTGCAGACAGTCAAACCGCTGTGACAGTACATGTGTTACAAGGTGAGCGTGAAATGGCATCTGCCAACAAATCATTAGGTCGATTTGATTTGTCAGACATTCCACCGGCTCCTCGTGGCATGCCACAAATTGAAGTGACATTTGATATTGACGCGAATGGTATTTTGCATGTCTCTGCGAAAGATAAAGCAACTGGCAAAGCGCAATCGATTGTTATTAAAGCTTCAAGCGGTCTCAGTGAAGATGAAATTAAAAACATGGTGAAAGATGCGGAAGCGCATGCGGAAGAAGATCGTAAATTCCATGATTTAGTCACTGTGCGTAACCAAGCCGATAACATGATTCACTCTGTGACGAAGTCAATGAAAGAAGCGGGCGACAAAGTTTCTGCCGATGAAAAGTCTGCAATTGAACATGCTGTTGAAGCCTTAAAAGAAGCGCTGAAAGGCACAGACAAAGACTTGATCGAAGCGAAGACAAAAGACTTAACCGATGCTTCTGGCAAAATGGCTGAACGCTTGTATGCACAGCAACAACAAGAAGGCGGCCAGCAACAACCAGGCCCTGATGCAGGACAAGGTCAAGGTCAGCAACAACAGCAAGGTGAAAATGTTGTTGATGCAGAGTATGAAGAAGTTAAGGATGAGAAAAAACCTTAACAAAGAATGAGTCAGGTAAAAAAAACAGGGGGCACATTGTTATGTGCCCTTTAGCTATTTTAAAGAACACTATAAGTTGGTTGTGATATGAGTAAACGAGATTATTACGAAGTCCTCGGCATTCAACGTAATGCGAGTGATGAAGAAATTAAAAAAGCCTACCGTCGGATGGCGATGAAATATCATCCTGACCGAAATACTGGCGACAGTAATTCCGAAGAAAGCTTCAAAGAAGTGAAAGAAGCTTACGAAGTCTTATCTGATAGCCGCAAGCGTGCTGCGTACGATCAATTTGGTCATAGCGCAACAGAAGGTGGTTTTGGCGGTGGTGGCCCAGGTATGGGCGGCATGAATTTCAGTGATATCTTCGGTGATATTTTTGGGGATATTTTCGGGGGTGGTCGTGCGGGTCCTCAGCGCGGTTCCGATCTTCGTTACAATTTAGATATTTCATTAGAAAATGCAGTGACAGGCTCCACAGTTGAACTCACTATTCCTACGCTAGCCGCCTGTAAAGAATGTCACGGCAGCGGTGCGCGCAAAGGTGCATCACCCGTCACGTGTAAAGATTGCCAAGGCTACGGCCAAGTGCGTATGCAACAAGGCTTTTTCTCGGTACAACAAACGTGCCCAACCTGTCGTGGCAAAGGCAAATTAATTTTAGACCCTTGCGGTGAATGCAGAGGCAAAGGTAGACAAAGACAAAACAAAAAATTATCCGTTAAAATTCCACCGGGTGTGGACACAGGCGATAGAATTCGTTTAGGGGGAGAAGGCGAAGCCGGAGAAGCAGGCGCGCCACCCGGTGATTTATACGTACAAATCAATGTGAAACAACATTCGATATTTGAACGCGATGGCACGAATTTGTTATGCGAAGTGCCTATCAGTTTCACGATTGCAGCATTAGGCGGCGAACTGGATGTTCCCACCTTAAATGGCAGAGTGAAATTAAAAATTCCCGCTGAAACACAATCCGCAAAAGTCTTTCGCTTACGCGGCATGGGTGTTCCACCGGTACGCGGTGGAACCTCCGGCGATTTGCTTTGCAAAGTCACCGTTGAAACACCCGTGAATCTCACCGCAAAACAACGCGAACTATTAAAAGAATTTGAGAGTACTATTTCAGCCGATAATGCACACAATCCAAAATCCAGTTCATGGTTTGACAGGGTGAAGAAATTTTTTGAAGAAATGAAATTTTAGAGAGCAGCCAATATGAATAAAGTACCGATGACAGTGGAAGGCGCAGAAAGATTACGTGAAGAATTACAACGCTTAAAAACCGTGGAACGTCCGCGCATTATTAATGCGATCGCAGAAGCGCGTGCGCATGGTGATTTAAAAGAAAATGCGGAATATCATGCTGCGCGTGAACAACAAAGTTTTACGGAAGGCCGTATTCAAGAAATTGAAGGTAAATTGTCAAACGTGCAAGTTATCGACGTCAAAACAATTCCCAATAATGGAAAAGTGATATTCGGTACAACCGTTGACTTAATGAATCTCAAAACACAAGAGGAAGTCACTTACAAAATCGTCGGCGAAGATGAAGCTGATATCAAATTATCAAAAATTTCTGTGACCTCACCACTTGCCCGTTCAGTGATTGGCAAAGAATCAGGAGAGAACATTGAAGTTCACACGCCAGATGGAGTGATTTCATATGAAATTATTGATGTTCATTATATTTAATTTCTACCTACCGAATGCCTAAAAAAAAAAGAAGTAGTAGACGTTGGTTACAAGAACATTTTGCTGATACGTATGTCATACAAGCACAGCAGAAAGGTTATCGTTCTCGTGCGGTTTTTAAAATCTTAGAATTACAAGAACGCGATAAATTATTCAAACCCGGTATGACAGTCGTCGATCTTGGCGCAGCGCCGGGAGGTTGGTCACAAGTGGTAGCTCCCTTGGTTGGCAAAAAAGGCCAAGTCATCGCCATGGATATCTTACCCATGGAACCGCTGCCTGGTGTGGAGTTTATCGTGGGCGATTTCGCGCAAGATAGCGTTCTCCAGGCGCTCTTAGATCGCTTAGCCGACAAAAAAGTAGACTGGGTACTGTCTGATATGGCACCCAACATCAGCGGCATTGATAGCGTCGACCAAGCGAAATCAATAGCACTGGCTGAATTAGCCTTAGATTTTGCTTTACGCGTTTTAAATCCAAATGGTGGGTTTTTGGTAAAAGTTTTTCAAGGGGAAGGATTTGATCCCTTTCTGATAGCCTTGCGTCAAAGTTTTCAAAAAGTGCTGATTCGCAAGCCTAAGGCTTCGCGAGATCGCTCAAGAGAAGTATATATTTTAGCTAGAACCAAGAAATTGACATAATTCGCGAGAAGCGAGTAAAACAAGGTTGGTTTCTCAATTTTAGTTAGGTATGATGGAGTCTTAGTGTGCTTGAAAGTATTAGAAATGCTGGAATTTAACTGACTCACATTAGCGCGAGGTTCGCCAAGTGAATGACACGATAAAAACGATATTGTTATGGATGGTAATCGGAATCATCCTTGTATCTGTGTTTAATAATTTTGGTCCACGCCATGAGCCAGATAGTAAGATCAGTTACTCCGCACTCTTGAATGCGGTACGCCAAGGTAATGTCAGTTCTGTGACAATTACCGACCAAGATATCTCTGGCTATATGCAAGATAACAAAACTTTTTCCTCTTATCTCCCCATGACGCAAGATCCTCAATTGTTAAAAGAAATGATTGATAAAGGCGTTAATGTGCATGGCAAACCACCGGAACAACCTGGTTTATTAATGCATCTGGTGAACCTCTTGCCTTGGATTGTGTTATTTGCGATTTGGATTTATGTCTTACGACAACAAACCGGCGGCGGTGGCCGTGGTGGCGCGTTTTCTTTCGGGCGTAGTCGTGCGCGTCTGTTAGGTGAAGATCAAGTCAAAGTGACATTTGCCGATGTGGCAGGTGTTGAAGAAGCGAAAGAAGAAGTCAAAGAATTAGTCGATTTCCTCCGTGATCCTGGCAAGTTTCAAAAATTAGGCGGAAAAATTCCTCAAGGCGTCTTGTTAGTCGGCCCTCCAGGTACCGGTAAAACATTATTAGCAAGAGCGGTTGCAGGCGAAGCGAAAGTACCTTTCTTCACGATTTCAGGTTCTGACTTCGTTGAAATGTTTGTGGGTGTGGGTGCATCTCGCGTACGCGATATGTTTGAGCAAGCGAAGAAGCAAGCCCCTTGTATTATCTTTATCGATGAAATTGATGCGGTAGGGCGTCATCGTGGTGCAGGCTTAGGCGGCGGACATGATGAACGTGAGCAAACCTTGAATCAATTACTCGTTGAGATGGATGGTTTCCAAGGCAATGAAGGCGTGATTGTGATTGCAGCAACTAACCGTCCCGATGTGTTAGATCCTGCTTTATTGCGTCCAGGTCGATTTGATAGACAAGTCATTGTTGGTTTACCCGATATTCGCGGTCGTGAACAAATCTTGCGTGTGCATATGCGTCGTTTGCCTTTGGGTGACAATGTGAATGTGGGCGTGATTGCACGTAGTACACCTGGCTTCTCAGGCGCTGACTTGGCGAACATTGTCAATGAAGCGGCACTCTTTGCTGCGCGCGCAAACAAGCGCTCAGTTGGAATGGAAGAATTCGAAAAAGCAAAAGACAAAGTCATCATGGGTGCTGAAAGACGTTCTATGGTGATGTCAGAAGCCGAGAAAAAACTCACGGCATATCATGAAGCGGGTCACGCAATCGTTGGCTTATCTGTGCCTGAACATGATCCTGTGCACAAAGTCACAATTATTCCACGTGGCAGAGCGTTAGGTGTCACGATGTTCTTGCCAGAAGGGGACAGATATAGCTATTCCCGTGAATATCTAGACAGCAAAATTTCCAGCTTGTTTGGTGGTCGTATCGCAGAACAAATTATTTTTGGTGCAAACAAAGTGACAACGGGTGCATCCAATGACATCCAAAAAGCCACTGAGCTTGCACGTAATATGGTAACCAAGTGGGGGCTGTCTGATAAATTAGGTCCATTAACCTTTGGTGAAGATGAAGGTGAAGTGTTCTTAGGTCACTCAGTGACACGCCATAAAGAAATTTCAGAAAGCACCTCAGGTGTGATTGATGCTGAAATTCACTTAATCATTAATAAAAACTATCAACGTGCAGAAAAAATCTTAAAAGAAAACTTAGAAAAATTACACACCATGGCGCAAATGTTAGTGCGCTATGAAACCATAGGTGTCGATCAAATCGAAGATATCATGGCTAACCGACCGGTACGCGAACCTATTGGTTGGAGTGACACAAATCATGGATCAAAAACAACGGTAGAACCCGCTGCGAAAGACCCTAGCAACACACAATCTAATGATGGTAATGAAGGACTCAGTTCAGCGCATGATGAAAGCCCAAATTAATTCAAATACACCGACTCACTCCAGCACACCGCGTAAATATTTTGGTACCGATGGTATACGCGGTCGTGTGGGTACTTCGCCCATCAATGCAGAATTTATTTTAAAATTAGGCTGGGCCGTCGGCAAAGTCTTAGCACGTAAAGGGTACGGAAAAGTTTTAATCGGTAAAGACACGCGTATTTCAGGTTATATGTTTGAAGCCGTGTTAGAAGCAGGATTATCTGCTGCTGGCGTCGATATTCATTTATTAGGCCCTATGCCAACCCCTGCGATTGCCTATCTCACACGTACCTTGCGCGCGCAAGCCGGTATTGTGATCAGTGCGTCGCATAATCCTTATTATGACAATGGAATTAAATTCTTTTCGGCGCAAGGCAGCAAATTGCCGGATGAATTAGAGTTAGCAATTGAAGAACAATTAGATAAACCGATGACTACGGTTGATTCTGCTGAATTGGGTAAAGCCGTGCGTATCGTTGATGCGCCCGGTCGTTACATTGAATTCTGCAAAAGCACCGTATCCTCAGATATTACATTGAATGGCATCAAGTTAGTTGTAGATTGCGCGAATGGCGCGGCCTATCACATTGCGCCTAATGTTTTTCAAGAATTAGGCGCTGAAGTCATTGAGACAGGTGTTGAACCAAATGGGCTCAATATTAATTTGGACTGTGGCGCGACGCATCCGCATATTTTGCGTGAGAAAGTGTTGGCTGAAAAAGCAGATTTAGGGATCGCGCTGGATGGAGATGGCGATCGCGTTATCATGGTGGATAGCGAAGGTAATATTTTAGATGGAGATGAATTGTTATATATCATCGCCAAACACCGTCAAGAATTAGGGAAATTACAAGGTGGTGTCGTCGGTACAGTGATGTCAAATCTTGGCTTAGAACAAGCTCTCAACGGCTTTGATGTGGATTTTACGCGTGTTGCTGTGGGTGATAGACATATTATTTCGGAATTAGCGAAGCGCAAATGGTATTTAGGTGGTGAGCCATCGGGTCATATTATTTGCTTAGATTCAACGACGACAGGCGATGGCATTATTACTGCGTTGCAAGTTTTGTCTGCGATGCAGCATAAACAAGAATCATTAGCCCAACTGAAATTGGGATTACATAAATATCCGCAAGCTTTAGTGAATGTCAAAGTGACGGAGAGCGGTGATCTTGCATTGAAAACTAAAATTCAACAAGCGTTGCTGTCGGTTGAAAATGAACTGGGTAAAGCGGGTAGAGTGTTGCTGCGCCGTTCTGGTACAGAAGCTTTAGTGCGTGTCATGGTTGAAGGCAAAGATGCGACACGGGTTCAACAGTTAGCAGATCAGTTAGCGGATGTTGTGCGACAAGAATTAGCAGGTTGAAATCAAGGTTGTCATTTGTCTGTCATCCCCGCGAAGGCGGGGATCCATTATTCCGTGTCTCTCAACAAGAGGAGTGTCGCAGTAGGAATGGATTCCCGCCTGCGCGGGAATAACAGCCAAAAAAAACCCCGCTTTCGCGGGGTTTTTTGTTTGAAACAGCGTATTAAGCAGTAGCCATTTCTTTAAGCTTTTTAAGAGCTTTTACTTTTACAACTTTATGAGCAGGTTTAGCCTTGAACATAACTTCTTCGCCTGTGAAAGGATTGATACCTTTACGAGCGGCTCTAGCAGGCTTTTTAACCACGTTGATTTTGAGCAAGCCAGGCATAACGAATTTGCCAGGTCCACGTGATCGGATGTGAAGATCGATTACCTTTGTGAGTGCATCTAGCGAAGCGACTACATCTCTTTTAGCAAGAGCTGTCATGTCCATGATCGCTTTGATGATTCCACTTTTGGTCAGCGGATCTTTTACTGTGATGTTGATAGT
Organism: Myxococcales bacterium; assembly: GCA_903970525.1. Taxonomy (GTDB): domain Bacteria; phylum Pseudomonadota; class Gammaproteobacteria; order DSM-16500; family DSM-16500; genus UBA5158. Next base: position 13,205 of record CAJCIZ010000166.1, read on the forward strand.
TTTCTTAGGAGCAAGCTTAACAGTCTTTTTCTTGCTGGAATTCCCTGTTGCTTTGGCAGATTTCTTTTTTGCAGCCATTGTAAATTTCCTCATGTTAAAGTCAATAAGCACAGTTACAATAGCACATCTTTTCAAATTTGCGAGTATTTTTTTAAAGAAATATTAAATTTTCAGCCTATATCTGCACTTTTTCTAATGTTTCCGCCCGCGATTAGAATGATTTTGATTAAAATGACCGCCATTTTGCCTATTATTGCCCTGATTTGGCTGGGTGTGATTCTGCTGAGGATTCCCATTCGGCTGGCGCCAGTGAATATGATGACTCGGTATAGAGTAGATTGGCATCACTGGCGTTTGTATTACAGGTACGCTAGGCATGGGCTGCTGTATTTGAACAGGCGTATTTAATGTTGCAGTTTGCATGAGAGTATTTGGGATAGTTAAGCTAATTGTTAAAAATTGCAGCCAGCTGTCATAGACTCTTTCCATTAAGCTTTGTGCAGAATCAATAAAGGGTGAGTAGGTATCAAAATGCGTTTTATTGAATAATGGATTCTTAGCATGCGTAATAATATTATTCATTTGCTGTAGTCTATAATCAGGCCGCGTAAGATGCATATAACCTTCTTGATTTTCGAGCAGGGTGCACAAAACAAAAATCATATAAACGTGTCTTAATTCACGTCTATCACTTGCATCGATTTTTTTTAATTCACTGATAATCCAAGGATATTGTAATTTCATTTGCTGTTTGCACTGAGGAAAAAGTGGTTGAATGATGCCGTACTGAGAAAGTGCAGCAAAGCCTAGTTCAGCATGTCCTGTTGTCATCAATTTGCCCATCCAAAGGTTTACGATTTCAGGCGATGCTTTTTCCAGTAGTAAGTGAGCCTGCTGATGCATGGCATGATACTCTTCTAAAGAAATTTGCTGAGCCGAATAGCGCGACAAAAAGTTATGTTTACGCAGCATTCTGATGGGGTCAATGTGATAAGAAATATTAGGTGGAAGAATAGTATTAAATGCAAAAATTCTGTTAGCCAACTCTTCTCGTGCTTTGGGTAGTATGACAAACACGCGTCCATATTCATCTGCCAGATAACTGCCAGAATTGAAATCTCGTTTCTCTAAACTGGTTGTTATGCGCTTCAAGGGTGTTTTTGTTGTGTCTTCTAAATCTTGGCTGCAGGTAATGCGAATGCGCTTACCATTTTTATATTTCATCGGAAAGCAAATTCCTACCTCTTTCACAGTGTGTTCATTGGCAGAGATCAGATCAGAACCTTCTCCACCCACATAGCGAACTTTTTCTATTTTAGACTCTCTGTCAAAATAAACTCCAGATTGAAGATTAAAAGCTTTTTTTATCAACGCCGCATCATAAGTAATGTAATCAAGAACAGGATCTTCTATTAATGGGTTGACGAGCTGTAAGAGGAGTGTCCACAAGCGATCACGTACCGTTCCACCGGTGAGGAAGACAATTTCTTCTTTTCCTGCAGCTTTTAGCGCATCGCGAATGAGAGAAATATGTTCTGATTCGAATTGGGACAAGGCGATTTTGCCAACATAAGAGCTAAATAAATAATCGGGGATAGGCCGCTCAACGTGATTTTTTTCATCGATGTCTTTGTTGTCTGTTGCTACGACAGGTGTGGTCGGAGGCGGTATTATAGAATCATGCAAAGAAGTCACTACAGCAGGTAACGTGTCATTATTTATCTGGTCTGTCTTGTTACTTTGATTCTGTTGATCAGATTCTTTATTATTTTGGTCTTCATCTTTTTGAGAAGAAGCGTTTTCTATCTCAGATGAATGATTGTTTTCTTCGGATGAATCAGATTCATGTTCTGATTCATCTTCCTCTGATTCGTCCAAGTCAGGATTGTCAGAGTCTATCTGTTGATCAGGCTCCTTATTATTTCGGCCTTGCTCTTTTTCAGAAGAAGAGTGATCTGCCTCAGATGAGTGATTGTTTTCTTCGGATGACTCAGACTCATGTTCTGAATGATCTTCTTCTGATTCGTTTAAGCCAGGGTTGTCAGAGTCTTTATGATTTTGACCTTCATCATCCTTTTTTTCTATGAGAGAAGAAGCGCCGTTTGCTTGAGAAACCCGTATCGCACTTTGAAGAACACTCAATATGATAGGTTCGGAAGAACTATGGCTAGCCTTCTCTGTCTGCAATTTTAGCTCTTCTATGAGTTGTCGTGATTTCTCGCTCCAAAAGTTTACAACTTGAGTTCTCTTTGCCTCAACATCTGTGCTAGGTAGATTGACTGGAATCACAGGAGCTGCAACAGGTGTGGTGACGGGGGCAACGGGAGTGGAAGTTGATTCAGCTTTGTTCTCGCTGGTTGCATCGGATTCAGTTGAATCCTGAGTGCCCGATGTCACAGCTGCTTTAGAAGCAGCGTTGGCTTTCGCTAGTTTTTTCTTTTCTTTTTTAGTCAGTCTTGCATTGGAATTAGGCACATAGACTATAGTGGAGGAGTCTTCCTGTTTCTTAGGGGTAGTTTGAACTTGTGGGGTTGTGATTGTAGAGATGACTTCAGAAATATGCGCTCGTAGGTCTCGTATCATCTTATTAATAATTTCAGGACTTGGCTTATTTTTTGTTTCTTTGAGGGCATCATCTAAAGCGTGGGTTGATTTCTTCAATGACTTTAAATTCTTTTGAGGAAAAATATCCGTTAGTAAGTTAGCGATTCTCAGCGCCAAATCAGTGGCTTCGTCATGGGTTTTTTTCTCAATCAGCGTTGCCATCCTGGTTGTCATGACTAAGACTAATTCAAATTTTGCAAGTTTGACGGCGGTTGCATTGGATAATTCTTCGTTTGGAAATAGTTGCTGCATATTCTTTATTTTTATCCAGGGAGATTTTTCTAGTTCAGTTTTATCTAATTGATTCACCAAATTTATGAGTTTAACATGATCGTAAGTGGCGTGTTGTAAGTTGCCTAGTAAGACATGCGAGTTGCAGCGAGACATATAAAGAAGTGTTTCCAGAAGGCGCTCAACAGGCTGGATGGCGGTGTGACTATTGATCAGCCAGAGAGCGATATTATAGAATTCCAGCGCTTTAGTTGGGTTTTGTTGTGTCGCTTGCTCGGCGCCTAACTTGTAATAAATGGAGGGATTTCTGGCTTCTTTGGATTCTGATGGTGTGATCAATGTGCTTTCAATATCAGTCCAAGCTTGTAGTGCGCGAATTTTTTCATCTGGCGGTAAATCAAGACCTGTTACATCGACAGACATGGCTTTCACAAAATGGGCTTTCGTCGAAGCGTGATCTTTATTCTCGTACGCTTTAAGGCCTAGATGAAACCAATAAGTTCCATAGGCAGGAGATAGCATTTTTTCAACCTGTGCCAACTTTGTTTCAACAATAGTAATTTGTTCATGAAAATGATTAACTTTGTCGGTTAACTCAAGTTTATCAGCGTTGTCTCTGGAAATTTTAAAGTGTATCAATGCTCTTTTTAAGCGGTTTTTAGCTGCTTCTAATGTTTCATTCTCTGGCGCGACTAAAAGCACTTCTCCTTCAGCCGCACTTCTGTTCATCATGGAGCTGATTCTTTCGTTTTTTTCTTTAGCAGCTTGAGCAGCACGAATGAGATTCTCTTTATCATTGGCAATAATCTCAGCGTATTCTTGCTTGATATTTTCAATCTCTGTTGCAATATCAGCATCACTAGCGGTCTTTAAATAATCCTCGATGTCTCTAGGTGCATCTATTGACGGTTGATTTGTTGACACACCTATCTTTGCTGAGACTTGGGGGACGGAGCCTTTCTCAGCAGCCTCAGCATGGATAAGATCTAAAGCGTCGAAATACACTCTGAAAGCCTCTTTGTTCCCTTTGTCTTTAGCGATTTTTTCGGCTTTGTCAAAAAGCAATTGTGACACGATAAAGCTAGATTTGCGTGCTAAAACGTTATGAAGTGGCAGAGACAGTGCGAGAGACAGTGCAGTCACTTCATGGTCATCTATCCAGTCCAAATGAGATAATTGTGCTGGCGTGAATCGATAAAAACATGTGTACAGATCATGATTGACTATCATCGCATTATCTAAATCATCTGTTTCAATGAATGCTTTGATTAGCTTGATATAGGAGCATGAGATATGAAAGATAGAATGCTTATCTTGTTTAACAAGATGTAGCCACAACGAGAAAATAAAATCAAAAACCGCTTTAGTTGGCGCTTTGTCTAAGAAAAAATTGCCTCTATTATAATAATCGTCACAAATAACAGTCTTATTTTTAAAAGCGTTAATAATTCTACTTGTCAGGGCTTTGCTAGCGAGTTGGTTAAATAATTTAAAGCCCTCTGTGCGAGATTCGTTCTCAGCTTTTTCATCTTTTGGTGTGAATTGTTCAATTTCATTTTGTGCAATTTTTTCTAAATTATCGAGTGCGAGTGCGATGCCTTCTGCCGAGAGTAACTTGCCGTCAATATCGGCGAGCATGCCTTTAGCAAAGATTTTTTTTGCTTCAATAAATTGTTTTGCTGAGAGATGTGTTGAAGCTAATTTGAAAAAAGTGTGTGGATAAGCAGGGTTATTTGTGATGGCATTTTTGAAATCTAAAATGGCCTCGTCATAGTTCTCAAGTTTAACGTTGCAATCGCCAAGCAAGATATAGACGAAGGCAAGTGAGCTTCCCTTAAACGTTTTTGCTTGCTGATTATTTAATATATCATTACATAATGAGATAGCTTCACGATATTTTCCCTTTCTGTAGCGCCCATAAGCCTTGTCTAAGGTCTTACTGATGTTTATTTCCTTCGTAGCTTGGGATTTTTCTTCTTTACCTCTAAGCATGGCCACCCTCGATTATATTTCTTGTGGGCAATATTTTATCATTCAAGCGCTTAATTGCAACGATTTTAGCAACCAATTCATGACTTAAGGAGAGAAAGCTTGCTTGTTTTTGAACATTACTATAAAATTTACCGTCCTTTGATTTTAAGTATTTTACTAAAGAGTTTAATACTCCCAATGGAGTAGGAGTCAGATGAAAACGTATAACGCTAAAAATGAAACCGCTGAACACAATTGGTATGTGATTGATGCTGCAGGTCGTACCCTTGGTCGCCTTGCAAGCCAAGTAGCAACTCGATTACGTGGAAAGCACAAGCCAGTCTATACCCCACACGTTGATACCGGGGACTTCATTGTTATTATCAATGCAGAACAGGTAAAAGTAACGGGTAATAAGGCTAAAGATAAAATTTATCGTAGCCATTCCGGTTATCCGGGCGGCTTGAAAGAAGTCCCATTTGAGAAGCTTTTAGCCAAGCATCCAACACGTGTGCTTGAAATTGCGATCAAAGGCATGCTGCCTAAGAACCCATTAGGCCGTGCGATGTATCGTAAGCTGAAAGTGTATGCAGGTGCTGAACATCCTCATACAGCTCAACAACCTCAGTTACTTGAATTAGATACGGAATAAATAGAATATGGCAGCAGCTAAACAAGCAACAACTTATTATGGTACCGGCAGACGTAAAACCTCTTCGGCGCGTGTTTACTTAAAACCTGGTAAAGGCAGTATTGTCATTAATGACAATACCTTAGACCAGTATTTTGGTCGTAAAACCGCACGTATGATTGTTCGCCAACCATTAGAAGCTACTAACTTGCTCGACAAGTTTGACGTGAATGTCAAAGTCGCTGGCGGCGGTATGAATGGCCAAGCGGGTGCGATTCGCCACGGTATTGCGCGTGCTTTATTGAAATACGGCGTAGCAATCGGTGATGAAGACACAACAGACACCGGCACGGGTACCAGCAGTGGTACACTGACTTTGCGTAAGATTTTACGCCAAGCAGGATATTTAACACGTGACGCTCGTGAAGTTGAACGTAAGAAAGTCGGTTTAAAGAAAGCACGTAAGGGTACACAGTACTCCAAACGTTAATTCTGGAGTGTTGGGGGATCGTCTAGTGGTAGGACCGCGGACTCTGACTCCGTGAACCTAGGTTCGAATCCTAGTCCCCCAGCCAGTCCACAGTAAAGTCTGAATGCGGATGCCTGAAACGTTTACTGCTCGACAATTTATTATTGAGGAGTGTTTTTATGGCTATCGTTGCCAACAAAAGATCAATCATGACCTTATACTCTGGCGCAGTGGATATTTATAGCCACCGTGTTCGTATTGTATTAGCTGAAAAAGGCGTTGCTGTCGATGTGATTAACACTGACGTCAACGACAAACTCGAAGATCTATTAGAACTCAATCCTTACGGTAATGCGCCAACCTTAGTTGACCGTGAATTGGTATTATATGATGCCAATATCATTATGGAATACTTAGATGAGCGTTTTCCGCATCCTCCTTTGATGCCTGTTTATCCTGTTGCGCGCGCGAAAACGCGTTTGATGATTTATCGCATTGACAGAGAGTGGGGCGCTTTAGTTCGCCAAATTGAAAAAGGCAAAGCGGATGAAGCACAAGCTGCTTGCAAAGAATTGAAGAATTATTTAGTGAAGCTCTCGCCAGTGTTTGCGAATTCTGCGTTCTTTTTGAATGAAGAATTTACATTGGTTGATTGTTGTATTGCGCCGATTTTGTGGCGTTTACCGACTTGGGGCATTACATTGCCACCTGAAGCTAAAGCTGTGATGAAATACGCTGAGCGTGTATTCGATCGCGATTCATTCCAAGCCAGTTTGACTGAAGCAGAGCAAGATTTAAGAAAAATCGAAAAAGCTGATACAGCATAAGAGGTTGACATGCTTTCGAATAAGTCTTATTTAATTCGTGCGTTTTATGAATGGATAGTTGACAGTAAATGTACGCCGCTTTTAGTTGTTGATGCAACCTTACCGCGTTGCAATGTTCCCAAAGAATACATAGAAAATGGTGAAATTATTCTGAATATTTCTCCAGAAGCCATTCGTGACATGAAAATAAATACTCAAGTCATCGAATTTAAAGCTTCATTTTCAGGTATTGCCCATCTTATTTCTGCGCCTATTCGTGCTGTGTTAGCTGTCTATGCAGAAGAAAACGGCCAAGGCATGTTTTTCGATGTTGAAAATGAAGAAGAAGGCGATGTGTGGGAAGAGCCAGCGCCTGCTACAACGACTTCAGTTACTTCTGAAAAAAGTTCTTCTACTCTGCCTAATCAAGATAAAAGAAAGTCGCATTTGACGTTGGTGGAATAAAAGTTATTTCACCGATTTGCTAATGTGGATATAAGAAAATATCTTCACAACTTTCTGCACACCATCTGTATTCCGCGCAAGATCTGCTGCAATTTCAGCTTGTTCAGGTGTAATGATTCCTATGAGATAAACCGTACCATCTTCTGTAATCACTTTTATCTGGCTAGGATCAATTTCATTTTCAGCAATCAGCTGTGATTTTATTTTTGTTGTGATCCAAGAATCGCTCATTTGTGTCATAGCTGAAACGGGCCCATTGATAGTAGTCAGATTATAAAATTCATCGACCTCAGGTACACGTTTTACGATACCGTTAATATCATCATGTAACTTCTGTGAAGTCACTTGTCCTACGACCACAACAACATTGTTTAACGTGCTGACAGAAATATTACAGTCTTTAAATTCTTCCGTGTACCAATGCAGCGCTCGGTCAACTTGCATGGTGAGATACTGGTCGTGTAGTGTTGAGGTCAGAGTATGACGGGAATAGGTGGCTTGTGCACCTGTCACGGCGACATCAACGCAGCCTTGTAGTGGGGTAATTGTAGCAAAGAGTATTAGTGAAAATATCAAACGTTGAAAGTTTTTAGTGGCATTTATCATGAAGAACAAATCCTTTTATTCTTGCATCATCTTATAGCCTGCTTCACCTCTCCCGCTACGCGGGACACGTCCCACAAGCAAGGGGAGAGGTAAGGCAATTTAGTTTGTGTATTGAAAAATCTTCACAACCTTCTGCACGCCAGAAACTTGTCGTGCAATTTTAACAGCAAGTTCACTTTGTTCTTTACTGACAATACCCATCAAATACACAGCGCCATTTTCAGTTAAGACTTTAATCGTTCCCGATTGCAAATCTTTTTCGGTCAGCATTTCAGCTTTAATTTTTGTGGTAATCCAAGTGTCACTCGCGCGAGTCAATGATGACGTCGGACCTTGAATAGTGATTTGATTGTAGACTTGTGTCACATTACGGACAGCATGTGTTGTTTCTTCAATTTGTTTTCTTGAATCTTCTGTCGGTGTTTGTCCTGTGAGTAAGACAACGCCGTTGAAGGTGGTCACTTCAATATGACTGCTTTCGCGTAAGCCTGGAATTTTTACGATTGCATCAATGACATCGTTTGTTGTTCTTTGATCGCCAACGACTTGTGCGACTTTACGATGTTCATAAACTCCGCCAACGGCAGCAGCACCCGCAGCTGCGCCAACGACAAAAATACAACCTTGCAGCATGCAGGCTAGGGCGATAAGACTGAGAATTTTTTTCATGTTGTAACCTCTCCGTGACCAAATAATTGATAATCAACGATATCGCATAAACAATGAATAATCAGTAAATGCGTTTCTTGAATGCGCGCGACCTCTGTGGCGGGTACGCGAATTTCAACGTCGTCATCTTGCAATAAGCCGGGTATTTTACCACCATCGCTGCCAGTCAAAGCAATAACATTTATTTTTTTATCATGTGCGGCTTTTATGGCGTTTAAGACGTTTGCAGAGTTACCACTGGTTGAGATGGCAAGCAAAATATCACCCGCTTGGCCCAAGGCCCGGATTTGCTTTGCAAAAATGTCGTTGTAACTATAGTCATTTGCGATAGAGGTGATAGTCGACATATCAGCCGTGAGGGCGATAGCCGGTAAGCTAGGGCGCTCATGTTTAAACCGATTTAGCATTTCACCTGAGAAGTGCATGGCATCACAGGCTGAGCCGCCATTGCCGCAGCTTAGGATTTTATGGCCATCTAATAAGGATTGAACAAGCTTGAGGGCGGCGAGGGCGATAATGTCTGAAATCATATCAACCGAGTTTATTTTCGTTTGTATGCTATCGCTAAAGCTCTTTTTGATTCGATCTACTATATCATTCATTGGGCTTCAATCTCATAGTGTGTCAACGGAAAAAGCATCTTTAATCCATTCTAGGTTTGGTTTCGTTTGGGCATAGCTTATGCCAATTACATCGAATCGACAATTCACTTTGTCTAGCCAGCGTTGTTGTAACAAGAAAAAATTGGCTGCCTTAATTAATTTCTGCTGCTTATAATAATCGATACTGTCTATGGCATCACCATACTCATTGCTATTACGCATCCTGACTTCGACAAAAACCACTTCCTGTTGGTCACGCATGATTAAATCAATTTCACCCAGTTTACAGCGGTAATTTTGGAATAATAGCGCCAAACCGTGTTTTTGAAGAAATTCACACGCGTGTTTTTCAGCGCCTTTCCCTAACTCTGTTTTATGTGGGGTGACCTTCATGAAATTGTGCCCAAGGTAATCGTCTGTAAAATTGATGCTGTGATGTTAAAGTCAAAGCACCCGTCGCGCCATAAATTGGAAAATTAGGCAAGGTGGTGAAACGTTGCAAATCAGTGCTAATCAAATAAGCGTCTTTTCCAACCGCAAATAATCGGTTTGTATTAACATGTGTATCAACCGATGAGGGTGATGTGGTTGCTGAATTTAACGTCCAAGGTGTGTCGGTAAAAATCACGCCATTTAAGTCTGTGTCTTTCTCCGGTGAGGGAGCACCTGAATAAACGGAAGAAGTTGCATAAATAGGCGGTTTGGTCACATAATAAAATCGCAAGAGTGGCACAATTTCTCTAGCGCTTTGTGGTGGCGCTATGAGAAAGACCACGTCGAAATCTTGGCGGCGTTGTTGTTCTAAGGCAGCCATGTCTTTATTTTTATTTTCTTTATCAAAGTCTGTTCTTGGGTTCACTTTTAAGAGGCGGGCAATCGCTTTGGATAATTTAGTTTGTTCATTGAAGTATAAGCTATCCGTGATAGTGCCGCCGTTTTCTTGCCATTTCGCAATCACATTTTTCGAGACACGTTGTCCCCATTCACTTTGAGGCGCAATAATTAGCGCGCGAGACATGCCTGTTTGCCAAGCTTTGTCTGCGACTTGTTTGGCTTCATCAATTTGGGATAAACCAAATTCATAAAAATTATTGGGCAAAGATCCACTGTCAGAATAATTCAGTGCAATAGTGGGGACGGGGAAATTTCCGGCATTTCTGATTTGTTGTACGTCAGATTTGAGTAAAGGTCCGATGACAACATCAGCGCCTTTGCTAATCGCTTCTTGATAGAGGCTGACAATATTCGGATTTTTACTGGTGTCATAAAATGAAATAGTTTGCTCTGTGTTTGTTTTTGAATGCTCTGCAAAATAAGCACCCATAAATCCATCACGAATTGCCGCACCTTCTACACCATATTGACCTTCTAGCGGGAGTAGAAGCGCAATTCGTTTTGGCGTAGCGCTTTGCAGGGCGCTCAGTGAAGAATCACTAGGAAATAATTGGTTGCCTGGATGATTGGGATTTTCTTTACGCCATGCGTTTAATTGATTAATGAGCTGTGTTGTATTATCACTATTTTCTTTGCTGATGATAGCAAGTTTTATCCAGGCTGCGGCATCAGGATTAGAATTTGTTGTGCTCGCTTGTAACTGAGGTAACGAGACTTCTTGGATATTGGCCCAAATAGTTGCTGGGCTGCGTTGCCAATAGGAAGGGTCATCAAAGCTTAAAACAGTATGTCTTTCTGATGCAGAAGATAGACTAGTATGATTTAATACGTTAGTCATAAATGTAGGCTCGCTAGAGCAGCCTGACAAGGTCAACAGAACGAGCAAACTTAAACGGAGAATGAAGTTGTTTTTTCTCATAAAATACTCGCATCGTGAACGGTGTGTATGATGGTAAAAGATAACATTTCAGCCTATGAATATAAATAGTTTTGGTGTTTTATATGTGGTTGCAACGCCGATAGGTAATTTGCAGGATATCAGTTTTCGCGCGGTAAACGTGCTGAAAACAGTTGATCATATTGTGGCAGAGGATACTAGACATAGCCAGTTTTTGCTACAACATTATTCGATAGGCACGCCTGTAATGGCTTTGCACGAGCATAATGAGCGTGAACGGACTGAAAACCTGCTAAAGCGTATCCAAACGGGCAAATCCATCGCGTTGATCAGCGACGCGGGCACCCCTTTGATTAGTGATCCTGGTTATTTCCTCGTTCGGGAAGCGCGCTCCATGGGGATTAAAGTTGTGCCACTGCCAGGCCCTTGTGCTGCGATTGCGGCTTTAAGTGTGTCAGGATTGGCGACAGACCGATTTCTGTTCGAAGGCTTTTTGCCGGCAAAAACAACGGGGCGCGTACAACGACTCGACGCTTTGCAGAAAGAATCGCGCACAGTAGTTTTTTACGAAGCGCCACATCGTATAGTGGATTTATTAGAGGATATGCAAACTGTTTTTGGCGCAGAAAGACAGGTTGTTATTGCCAGAGAATTGACGAAAGTCTACGAAACCGTTCGAGCTGGGGCACTCAGTGATATCTTGGCTTGGGTGAAAAGTGATGCCAATCAGCAGCGTGGTGAGCTAGTTGTGATGGTAGAAGGGCAGAAGGAAGCAACCGCTGAGTCACAACAAGATTTTTCAAAAATGTTGAGTGTTCTGTTGGAGTCTTTACCTTTGAAACAAGCGGTAGAGCTCACTGTGAAAATCACAGGACAGAAAAAAAATATTATTTATGACGAAGCACTCAAAATCAAAGGACAGTGAAGGAGAGTCAATGAAATTTAAAACAGCCATTGCAGTAGGTTATATACTATCTAATCTGATTTTATCACCCGCAGCAGCGGCAGAAGACAAATTAATTTTTGCTGTTGATCTTATTCGTCATGGCGACAGAAATCCTATCGATTCACTGCCGGCTTCACCTTATCAATGGGTTGGAGGATTAGGGCAATTAACGCCTCTAGGCATGCAGCAAGAATATCAATTAGGGGTTCAGCTCAGAAAAAAATACATAGAAGAAACACACTTATTGCCGGCAAATTATCAGGTAGAGACACTCTATGTACGTTCAACTAATGTGGATCGCACATTGATGAGTGCGGAATCTCTTTTATATGGTTTATATCCTCTGGGGACAGGCGCTCAAACATTACCTTCTGCTTTTCAGCCTATTCCTATTCATACTATTTTACGAGAGCAAGATGTCTCGCTGATTCCAGAAGAAAATAAAAATAAATTTGATGCTCTGGTGTTTTTGCATGTGATGATGACAGGAGAGTGGCATCAAAAGACTATAGAACTCAAGCCAAAATTCCAACAATGGAGTCAGTTGACGGGTCGACCCGTTAATCACTTATATGATCTTTTGAGCATAGGCGATAATCTTCATATTCGTGAGTTGCACCATATTCCATTACCTAAAGGCATGAATGTTGAAACTGCAAATGAAATCATCGATGCGGCAAAATGGACTTTCGTTCATATTTATAGGCCTTATCAAGTTGGAATAGGGACTGCTAAACCTTTCATTAAGCATGTCCAAGATTATTTTCAGCAAGCCAGCGCGCAAAAAACGCCGTTAAAATTGGTGTTGTTCTCCGCGCATGATAGTACGATTCTCAGCGTCTTGAGTGCGCTACGGGCTCCTATTGATTATCAGCCACCGTATGCTTCTGACTTGAATTTCTCATTGATTGAAAATGCCAATCAGTATTTTGTAAAAATCACATTTAATGGGAAGCCGGTTGTGATTCCTGCTTGTAAAAGTGATACGTGTACTTTGCAGGCATTTTTGGCACTTTAATGCTTTCAACCTATACGCCAACGCGATTTTCCGCTATTCTACGGCCTGAGTTAGCCGAGGCAGTCGCTGTTTTGCAATAGCAGAATGGAGGAAAGTCCGGGCTCCAAAGGGTAGAGTGCCAGGTAACGCCTGGGAAGCGCGAGTTTACGGAAAGTGCCACAGAAAATAAACCGCCCGACATCTTATGTGACGTCGGGTAAGGGTGAAAAGGTGCGGTAAGAGCGCACCGCGCAATTGGTAACAGTTGTGGCTAGGAAAACCCCACTCGGAGCAAGACCAAATAGGAGCTTACGTGAATAACTTAATGTTATTCATCAAGTGTGACCCACACCAAGCTCGGGTAGGTTGCTCGAGGCGTTCGGCGACGAACGTCCCAGATAAATGACTGTCCACGACAGAACCCGGCTTATCGGCTAACTCAATCTAATTTATTTTCCCTTCATGATTAACTCTCCCCTTGTGGGAGAGGTCGGCGCCGCACCCCGGACTTGATCCGGGGGCGGGT
>CAJCIZ010000167.1 GCA_903970525.1 Myxococcales bacterium
CGATTCTCGTCAATATTTTCGGCGGCATTGTGCGTTGTGATTTGATCGCGGAAGGGATTATTGGTGCGGTCGCAGAAGTGGGTACAAAACTGCCTGTGGTTGTGCGTCTAGAAGGAAACAATGCTGAACTCGGTGCAAAAAAACTGGGTGAAAGTGGTCTTAACATTATTGCGGCAAAAAGCTTTACCGATGCTGCTAAGAAAGTCGTTGAAGCAGTAGGGGCATAATCATGAGTATATTAATTAACAAAAACACAAAAGTTATTTGTCAGGGTTTCACTGGTAAACAAGGGACGTCTCACTCCGAACAAGCGATTGCCTATGGCACGAAAATGGTTGGCGGTGTGACACCAGAAAAAGGCGGTCAAACGCATTTAGGTTTACCTGTTTTTAACACTGTGAAAGAAGCGTATCAAGCAACAAAAGCAGATGCATCAGTGATTTATGTGCCTGCGCCGTTTTGTAAAGATTCGATTATTGAAGCAGTTGATGGCGGCATTAAGTTGATTATCTGTATCACCGAAGGTATTCCAACCTTAGATATGTTAGTTGTAAAAGCTTACATCGACCAACATCCTGGCGTGCGTTTGATTGGACCTAACTGCCCAGGCGTGATCACCCCAGGCGAATGCAAAATTGGTATTATGCCAGGTAGCATTCACATGCCCGGTAAAGTGGGTATTGTGTCACGTTCCGGTACATTGACTTATGAAGCTGTTAAACAAACAACAGACTTAAAATTAGGTCAAAGCACATGCGTTGGTATTGGTGGTGATCCGATTCCTGGCACCAACTTTATTGATGTGTTGGCGCTCTTTGAAAAAGATCCGCAAACAGAAATCATCATTATGGTGGGCGAAATTGGTGGAACAGCTGAAGATGAAGCGGCTGAATACATCAAGAAGCATATCACCAAGCCTGTTGTCTCCTACATCGCGGGTGTTACAGCGCCTGCAGGCAAACGTATGGGTCATGCGGGTGCGATTATTGCCGGTGGTAAAGGCACAGCAGCGGAAAAATTTGCGGCATTAGAAGCAGCTGGCGTACATACCGTGCGTTCACCTGCTGATATGGGCAAGATGGCTGCGCAAGTGTTGCAGACTGTTTCTAGCTAATATATAAAAGAACGACCTAATAAAAATCCTTGTCATCCCTGCGCCTTTTACTGTCATCCCCGCGCAGGCGGGGATCCATTTTTCCGGCTCTCTCATCTTTCTGAGTGACAGTAAGAGGTGCGGGGATTACAGGGACGATAGGTTGGTAAACGATATAAAAGATAATTAATAGGTTGCTTCCTTATGCTAGACCCCAAACTCATCCGTAACGACCTCCAATTCGTTGCCGACAATTTAAAAAAACGTGGTGTCATCATCGACGTTGCGAAACTCAACGCGATAGAAGAACAACGTAAACTTCTCCAAGTTAAAACACAAGAATTACAAAACGAGCGCAACGTGCGTTCTAAATCTATAGGCGCTGCAAAAGCCTCCGGTAAAAACGTTGAAGATTTGATGAAAGAAGTGAATGATTTAGGCGCTTCTCTTAAAGAAACAGAAGAACAATTTAATAAAGTTCATGCAGAGTTAACTGCATATCTCGCTTTGCTTCCGAATCTCACCCATGAATCTGTTCCTGAAGGAAAAAGTGAAGAAGACAATAAGCAAATCCGTGTCTGGGGTGAGCCAATTAAATTTAATTTTAAGCCCCAAGATCACGTAGATTTATGCGTTAAAAAGCAATGGATGGATTTTGAGACGGCTGTGAAGCTCAGTAAATCTCGATTTGTCGTTTTACGTGGACCTTTGGCAAGATTGAATCGTGCTTTAATACAATTCATGTTAGATCTACATACTATCGAGCATGGCTACCAAGAAATTAATGTTCCGAACATCGTCAATGCAGCCAGTTTATATGGCACCAGTCAGCTACCTAAAAACAAAGAAGATTTATTTGCGTTGGCAGGTGATGAAGAGCTCTATCTCATTCCAACAGCAGAAGTACCCGTCACCAATACAGTACGCGATGAAATTGTAGAAGCAGATAAACTTCCCATCAAATATGCGTGTTATTCGGCTTGTTACCGTAGTGAAGCCGGTACCTACGGCAAAGATACGCGTGGCATGATACGCCAACATCAATTTGAAAAAGTTGAACTGGTACATATTGTTCGTCCTGAAGATTCTTATGCCGCGTTAGAAGAATTAACGCTTCATGCTGAAACAGTATTACAAAAATTGAAATTACCCTATCGCGTCATGGCTTTATGCACAGCAGATATTGGTTTTGCAGCGGCAAAAACCTATGATTTAGAAGTGTGGTTACCTGGTCAAGATCGCTATCGTGAAATTTCTTCTTGTAGTAATACCGAAGCTTTCCAAGCACGTCGCATGAATGCGCGCTGGCGTAATCCCGCAACCGGCAAACCAGAATCCGTTCATACACTGAATGGCTCAGGCTTAGCTATTGGACGCACCTTAATTGCAGTCATAGAAAACTATCAAGACGAGCAGGGTAGAATACATATCCCTGAAGTGTTGCAGCCTTATATGAAAGGGTTGAAAGTGATAGAGTAAAATGACAAAGCAGTAACGGGGATAACAAAATAATAATTAGTAAAAGGATCAACTATGTGGTTCAAGCAAGTTCAGCTCTACCAACTCACCGATAAAATCGCTTATTCTCCCGAGAAAATAGCAGAAAACATGTTAGCGATGGCTTTCACGCCTTGCTTAGCCTCATTTCCCATGAGCGTAGGCTGGGTATCACCCATTGATGATGAAGATGCACCGCTCGTGCACGCAGCCAATGGCTGCATCATGCTCTGCATGCAAGTCGAAGAAAAAATCCTACCCGCTACTGTCATCCGTCAAGCGCTCATGGAAAAAATTAAAAAAATAGAAAAACGCGATGACAAAAAAGTAAAACAAAAAGAAAAACTCTCCCTCAAAGATGAAGTGATAATGGATTTATTGCCTCGCGCCTTCAGCAAGTTAACGCGTGTTTATGCGTATATCGACACACAAAACGCAAGACTGGTTTTGGGTACATTAAATCCCGTGAAAACCGATCAATTTATTACATTGTTTAAGCGTTCTTTCACCGAAGGTTTTCGTGCGTATGAATTAAAAAAACTCTCATCCGTCATGACCACATGGGTAAAAAACAAAACCTCACCCAAAATATTTTCGATAGAAGAAAGCTGTCTGTTACAAGATCCCAATCATAAAAACCGTACCGTCCGCGTCCAAAACCAAGATTTATTTGCCACAGGCGTTCAGGCTTTTTTAAAAGACGGCAGTGAAGTAAAACAAATGGCATTAGCTTGGCATGATAGAGTGAATTTCGTGTTAGCAGATGAATTTTCTCTGAGAAATATTCAATTCCAAGACACCATTGTTGCTGCGGCCACTGAAATTGAAGCCGAAACAAAACAACAACAATACGATGCAGACTTTTTTATTATGACCCAGACTTTTTCTGGGTTGTTTGATGACTTACTAGCATTGTTTGTCGAAAAGAACGCAATCAAAACTGAACTATCTGAAGCCGAAGCATAACTGCTATTAGCTTTTGCTCCTAAAAATCAAAAATCAGCATTTCAGGAAGGCATGTACATAGGTGTTAGTTTGGAGACCGTGCGACACAGGGATGTGTCGCCCGATCGCAGGACGCAGCGCCGTCTGAAAACAAACACCTATGTGCGTGCCTTTCTGAAATTCCACCTCAAACAAACACCTGAGTACGTGACTTTCTGAAATTCACTCTCAATAAATAACAGCCGTACTATTAGGCTTCAAAAAATGACTAGAACTAGGATTCAACATATTCGTTGATAAAGTGAATCGAAAGCAGCATCCCGCGTCAGCGTTTTGTTGGAAGTCGATTTGACCGCCATGGGCTTCTACAATCGTGCGGCACACTGCAAGACTTAAGCCTGCGCCACTGGGCTTGGTTGAAATATGTGGGATAAATAATTTATTACTTTCATCAGTTGTAATGCCTGGACCATTATCAGTCACTTTGATTTCAACAGTTGTTTCATTAATCATGGCAGCTTCTACAAGCAACTTAGGATTGACTGTTTTTGCTTCAAACATAGCTTCAAGCGCATTTCTAGCTAAACTCGATACAACTTGCTGTATATGCGTCACATCTAGCACAATCAAGGGCGGGTGATGAATGCCTTTGTACTGAAGAGTGACAGGCGTTTCTTGGATTTCACTTTTAAGAAGATTAATGACCTCAGAGATAATGGTATTGATACAAATGGGTTCATACTGCAACGCACTTTTACAAGAAAACTTTTTTAAGCGATCAATAATGTCATTGGTTAACTGAAATTGTTTCACCGCTTGACCCAAAGCATGAACTAAATCATTGACTTGGAAGTTGCCGGATTCTAAGCGTCGGATACAACCGTGTAAGTAATTTGCAATAACAGCAAAAGGCTGATTAATTTCATGTGCAATAGCTGTAGTCAATTCACCTAATGAGCTGGTGCGTTCACTAGAAGCAATTTTTTGTCGGCATTGGTGGAGAATTTCGTCGACTTGCGAGTTTGTTTGAGCATTTATGTGGATCTGTTCTGCAGTGTTACCTAAAGAACCAAATTCCATTTTGAGCGCCATATTTCCTCCAAACTATTTTTTTGCTAGGAATTGTTGCTGCAAAAATGCACGCAACTTTTCATTCAATCGCTTCAATTCATTAGAGCCTCTGGTGATTTTTGCGATGCTGACGTTAAGATCTTTGGCGATTTCTCGCTGTGTTTTTTCTTCTTTTAACAAATCTTTTACTATCAAGTAACGCATTGCAAGATCAGTTTGCTCTTCATGTGTTAAGAATAATTCTAAGAGTACGGAGAGTGATTTTTTATCTTTAGCTTTTAAACATAATTCCAGAAATCCATTCCAACCTTTTTGCTGGGTGTCCATGCCGATCATTCTCATTCCTCTCAACAGGATGCTAACTTATAACAGTAGCGATAGCTTGTCAATTTCTTGTTATTAATAACAGGCGGCGAGTAAATTTTCTTGATTGAAGTCTTGTTTTTTATCATTTTCGATACGATGGTGAATTTTTCCATTGCGTAATGCAAGGATGCGATTCCCGTATTGTTCTGCAATGGCCAAATCATGTGTCGTCAGTATACAAGTGATGTGATATTTCTCAGTGATCTGTTGAGTCATAGACATGAGTTGCTCGGCTGACTTCGGATCTAATGCACTGGTATGTTCATCTAATAACAAAATGCGCGGTGGATATAAAACGGTTAAAGCAAGTGCTAATGCTTGTTTTTCACCACCGGATAATTGATCAACAATTTGGTTGAGTTTTGACGATAAGTTCGTGTTAAATTGTGATAAATACGTTTGCAGAAATTCACTTTCATGTTGTGTTTTGATGGCGAGTAAATTCGGTTCGTATTGTTGTCGTATTAATAAATAATTTTCTAATACTGTCAATGAGGTAAACAAAGATTCATGGTAATTTTGCGTTAATGTTTTCACCGCACAATGAAAAGATTTGTCGCGATAACTTGTCAATAGTTTGCCATCTAGGTTTATTTTTCCACTGCTAGGCTGATAGCGTTGATCAATCAATTTCAAGAGAGAACTTTTTCCCGAGCCATTGCTACCTAAGACAATAACAAAGTCGCCGGTCTGAACGGCGTAAGTGATGTTAGAGAGAATAGGGCGCTCGACACCTGGGAAGGTGAGTGAGACCGAATGGATGTCGAGTAAGGTAGGTGTCATGACTGAGCTCTCTTCTGATTCGGATTAACGGCGCTGCGTAAAAAGATAATCAAAATGATTCCCAATATCATTTTCAAATAAACGGGATTGATATCACAGCGTAATAAACCATTCATTGCAAAAAAGTATAAAAGTACACCGATGACGCAGGCTGAAAATTCAGCAGCGACGCGTAGAGTCGTTCTTTTGAGCATGGCGCGTAGGATTTGTTGTCCCAGAATGATGGCGCCTATGCCTGTTAAAGTCATGCCAAAGCCCATGCCAACATCGGCATACCCGACAGTCTGAGCAGTCAGTATCCCAGAGACAGCTGCAAGGCTATTGGTGAGCGCAAAACCTAAAAGCCTATAGGTTTCTACGGGTGTGCCTAATCGCTTGAGTAAGGCAGGATTATCGCCCAGTGCTCGTAGCATTAAGCCAAATCTAGAGCGTACCAATAAGCAACTGATGAGACAGAATGACAGACTATACAGTGCAACCAAACTCCAGCCCGCGAGATTGCTTTGTGCAAACGCAGTTGAAACTAAAGTATGCTGTGTGAGCAAGTTGATATTAGGGCGGCCCATTAAAGCCAAGTTGCCACTGGTTAAAATAAACGTCGCTAATACACCCGCGAGCAAGGGGTCGACTCGCCCCCCTCTTTGAATGAAACTCACCATGACGCCAGCGAGACTACCTGCAATGAGGGCGCAGAGTCCCGCGATGACAGGCGAAATTCCCAAGGTCACTAACCGTGCAAATACTGCAGCCCCTAAAACAAAGCTGCCATCTAAGGTCATATCGGTTGCACGCAACAGGGAATAGCTGATGCTAATCCCCAAGGCTAACGGCAAGAAGGTTAATGATTGCGTGAAAATGGCGCTGATCAAGGAGGCAAGCATCATGCTCTCAGACTCCAGTCTTCGTCATTTCAATGGTGTAATGCATTTGATCCGCTGCGGTTTGTATAGGCGCTAGCGTTTGTGAATCTTTTTGTAAGGCGTTTGGATTCACAAAGACTGTCAATTTTTCCATATTCACGACAGGTAGGTTGCAAATCGATTGGCCATTTAATACAGCAGCCGCTAGTTTGGCACCTTCAACGCCAATCTGGCGTTCATGTACACCCAATGAAAATGCCGCGCCGTCTTGTACAGATCCCTGATCAGAGGTGATCAATGGTAAATGACGATCTGCAGCCAGTTTCGCCAATGTGCTAATGCCGCTGACGATTAAGCTGTCTTTTAAGACAAGAATGGCTTGTGTTTGTGCGGGGATAGATTGCGCTGAATTGTATAACTCAGGTAAGGTCGCCACCATGAGGTGATCGACGGTTATCCCAACTGCTTTCCCAGCCGCTATGGTTTCTGTGACTTCAGGGAAAACTTTATCTGCTGCACTATGAATCAACATTAAATGTGTTAACTGGGGATACACTGCATGGACAAATGCGATTAATTGTTTTGCCGAGATTTCATCGTGTACAACGGCAACGTTGCAGGGATGTAATTGTTGGCGTGTGCTGTCAGATAAGTCAGAGGCTAAGCTGACGATAGGTTGATCACGAACCATGGCCAGTGACATTTGTGATGCGCCTACCCCTATAGGGATGATCATGTCATAGTTGGCATCATGCATTTTTTGAATGATAGCGCGTTGTAAGTTGGCATCGCTTTGCGCGTTTTCAACTTTAATTCGGACGGGTTGGTGATAGAGTTGTTTTAAGGTATCTGAAAAACCTGCGACGATCTCATTCATGGCGGTATGTTCTAAGGGTTCAATAATGCCAATGGTGATTTCAGACGGTTTTTTTTGGTCGCAGCTGGCTAAGGCTGCGACGCAGAGTAGGGTGATTAATAGCTGGGTTAATTTTTTCATGACACGCCTCGTATTGATGTAGTCTTGTAATGCTACACCATTACACAAAGGCTGTCAACCGTCATTGCGAGCGAGAGCGAAGCAATCCAGGGTTTCATATTCTTATAGAAGGGCATTAATGCCTGGATTGCTTCGCTCTTGCTCGCAATGACAGGGCTTAACCTACGCAAATCTGGCTAAAGCCAAGGCCTTTTTTCTTAATACCTTCGATAATTCTGGGGAGGGCCGCTACAGTTTGTTCGCGTTTGGCAAAGCCATCATGGAATAAAAATACTTGTCCAGAATGAACATTTTTCAAAACCCAATCGACGATCTTATCAGTGCCGGGTCTATCATAGTCAAAGGAGTTGAATCCCATGGGAACGGGCACCATGCCGTTTTGGCGTATCACGTCTCTGACATGTTGGTTGGATGCGCCAAAAGGATAGCGCAAGCAAGCTGTATTTTTGCCAATGATTTTATGAATGATTTCTTTAGGCTCGGCGACTTCGATTTGTAATTGTTTGTCATTGAGTTTAGTCAGCATAGGATGAGTTTGTGAGTGATTATTAATGGCATGGCCATCGGCTAGAACCATTTCGACAATCTCTGGATGAGCTTTTGCATTCATGCCAACCATGAAGAATGTTGCTTTAATATTATATTTTTTTAAGATGGCTAAGATTTGCGGCGTGAATTCTTTGGTTGGACCATCATCGAAAGTTAAGGCAACGGTGCCTTTTTCTGCGATTTTATGTATGCCGTTTTCTACGTTATCAGTTGCGAAGGCTGAGAGGGAAATGAATGAAAGTGTTAGACCAAATATCCATTTTTTGAGAGTCATCAGAAATATCCTTTTTCATTGTGATTGTGCATTGTCTCATACCTCTCCCAGAAAAGGGAGAGGTGAAAGATGCACATCATGAGAGTGAGTTATTACGAATCAGCAAACTGAGTATTAACTTTCAAGAAATTCAATATTTCATGCTCACTAAAATTCTGTAAATCCTTATGTATATTATTCGATACAAAGGGCTTGATATGTTTATCTAAGTGCTGAAAGATCAAACCATTCATGCGTGGGTCTGTTACGATAATGAGTTTGTCATAAGCATTTTTATTTCGGCCTAGATTTAATTCTTTCGCAATTTGTCGTGCAAAATTGTCAATTTCTACTTCCTTTGGATCTGTCTTGGGTGAGTATGCACCACGGTTTGAAGCGCTGGATTTATAGTGGCCCGGTTTATCTGAGGTTAAAAAGTCTTCTTTTTTGAGTCTGTTTTCAGGGTGGTCTATTTCTTTTAAAAGGGTGAGTTTAGGTGGCGTTTTTTCATAATGAAAGATACGGCATGCGACGCTGTTTGCAGAAATAACCCAGATCATAAAATGTCTCCTTAGTTATTCAGCATGAAAGGCGAGAGGGGGATCCAAATATGATATCAACTTACCATTAGGAGGTTGTGTTCTCTGCCGTCTATACGCTTCTCACTCGTGGTGAGTCTGCACTTTTACATCACAACGACCTAATAAGACACTCGTCATAAGCGATTCAAATATCTGAAGCCCCCATTTTTGAATTATAGCATATTTACCAGGTGAAAACCCGGCTGAAACTGTCATGAATTCAAGTGTTTATATGTAAAATAATTGTAGGTGACACCACGAGGTTATTTCACTTGGTTTACGGCCATTTGTAAACTTTGTCTATCGACTTCACCTGGAAAAAATATAATGGTGTCAGCAGGTGAACTAGTGGTTTTCGCAACAAATATGGCTGGTGTTGCGGTGATTCCAAGGCGTTGTGCCAGTTGATAGTTTTCATTAATTTCTTGTTCTATTGTTTTGCTGGACATCTCGGACTTTAATTTTTCAACATCGATGTTTAAGGATTTTGCGATGTCATTAATTTTTTCGTCAGATAAATTGTCAGCTCGCATCATAGCAGAATGTAAAGAGAGAAATTTGCCTTGTAGATTTGCAGCTAATGCAGCTCTAGCTGCATAATTTGAGACGGAACCTCGAATTGGGAATTCTTTATAAATGACGCGTAAATTAGGGTTAGCTTGCGCTAAGGATTGGATAAGAGGATCCATTGTTACGCAGTGAGAACAATTGTAATCAAAAAATTCAACTAGCGTAATCGCTCCATTCGGATTTCCTGAGCTGGGATTGTTGCTGCGATGAAATAATGCTTGGCTGTTGTTAGCCGCAGCTTTTTCCACAGCTTGTATCATGCGTTTTTCTTGTATGTCTGCTGTGGTCGCTTGGCCGGGATCAAATCCTTGTACCACGATCTCAGTTTGATCTTTGGGATAAGCCGTTGTGCAGAAGATTAATCCGCAAAGCATGGCGATAATGGAATGTTGCATTTTCATCAGATAAAACTCCATTTTTATGTTTTCGTACTATAACAGAAAGAGAAAATAATAGGGATAATCGGCGACTCACATTTCTAAAACATTGATTTCATTATAAAAATATTCAAATGTTGGGCAAGTCATTGAATTAGTGCTATTCTGATAGTAGGAATTGGTTCACTTACTATCAGGAGCATTTTATGAAATCTCTATTAGTTTGTATCATTTCTACCGCGTTGTTATCCAGTTGTGCTTATCAACAAAGTGTTCTCGCAGAAAAGCAACCCGCATCCCAAGGCAGTAATGGATCCACAGTCATCCAACCACCCACACAGCCTTATCATATGAATTCCACATCACATTCCAGTGCATCAGGTGTAGCGGCTAAAATGATTAGCCCTATCGTTCAATAGTGCATTGAAGTGGAAGCAATTTCAAAAATGCAGCAAATGCTGTATTCTATCGCCTTGTCTAAATGAATGGCGAGCTAATAGCAATAATGAAAGTCAACGGTGAGAGAGACATCACAGATAGTCCTTGTATAGGCATTTGTAGTACGACCAATTGTGGTGATGAAATTTGTATGGGGTGTGGCAGAACAGCCATGGAAGTCATCGAGTGGAACCTCTACACAGATGAACAGAAAATCGCGATCAATAAGCGATTATCGCAAGAAACGTTGCCTATATCATGATACGAATCATTTTGGTCTTAGTGGGTCTGTTGATGAGTTTAAGCAGCCTCGCAGATAAACTTCCCCCCAAAACCTTAGGTGTTTTTGTTTATCCTCATTTCGAACTATTAGATGTTTTCGGTCCGTTAGAAATGTTTGGCAGTCTGCCAGATAAAATTAAGATTGTAATCATTGCAGAGCATCCAGGCAGGGTCAAATCAGATCAAGGGACAGCAATCTATGCTGAAACAGATTTGCAGCATGCGCCTCATTTAGATTATTTATTCATTCCAGGTGGATTTGGTAGCCGTCAGTTGGTAAGTGATAAAGCCGTGCTCTCTTGGATCAAACAGAGAGCAGATAAAGCAGATCTCGTCTTCAGTGTTTGCACAGGGTCAGCACTTTTAGCAAAAGCGGGTGTGCTAGATCATCATCGTGCGACAACGAATAAAAAAGCTTTTCAGTGGGTCACAGAGCAAGGGCCAGACGTTCAGTGGGTAAAACATGCGCGCTGGGTAGAAGATGGGAAATTCATTACCTCATCCGGTGTCGCGGCAGGAACCGATATGAGTTTACAAGTGATCGCTAGATTATATGGTATGAAGACCAGTGAGCGAGTCGCGAATGGGGCTGAATACATTTGGAATAAAGATCCAGCCAAGGATCCTTTCGCAATAAAATAAAGCGTATTATTTGCTCTCTAAATCTCTGACTTTCCATTTGCGACTACTAAACCATTCGTCACCATACGACACAAAAATTTCCTCGCCTTTCTGAATCGTTCTTGCGGCAATGATAGTGGCAATTTGTTTTTTGGTATTGATTCTATAATCCGCATTCGCATCTTCAGAGTGATTATAGATGCTGCCATACCCTGTAAAAATCGCGTATTTTCCTTTCGCATCAAAGTAATAATCTTCTAAAACCCTATCACCACCACGAGAAATAATAATGTAGCATTCTTCAATTTTTTCGCCTTTACGTAGTTTTTTATTTGCGAATACACCATAACCATGGATATGGGATTTTTTTACCAGCAGTTTGTTTTGAAATAATATAGCTGTCATGTTTACGCCTTTCCTAAGCCTAAGTTTATAGGCCGCATATCATAATGTTTTTACTAGGGAAGTACCACTTATTTACACGTGATTTATCAGGTATTTTCAAGGAGGCTTTAAAATAGCATTCGATTTCTATATGTTTTATACTGCTCATATTGCCCAATTAATAAAAGGATAAATTATGATCGAGAAACACATAGTTGAGTTATTAATAGAAGCAAATAAGAAGATAGCTGCCATAATCGACTCATTAGAAGATCAAAAGCCCCCTTTTACGCATAAACAAGCGATCATTGATGAAACAAATAGTGTGATTCGTCAATTGGATAGCATTGTAGAAAAATTAGGATAATTTTTCAGTGAGTATGAATATCCGTTCAGCGACGCTTGATGATAAAGAAGCCATATTAACGCTAGTCAACAAGCTCGCTGAATTTGAAAGAAAAAAACCGGAAGAAGTTCAGTTAACACTAGACAAAATCGAGTCGCATTGTTTCGCTCACACAAAATATTTTCATACGCTTATCGCAGAAAAAAATAAAACACCTGTTGGTTATGCGTTATATTTCTTTTCTTATTCTGCTTATGCCGGCGCGCCTGTTTTATATCTAGAAGACGTATTCGTTGAGAGTGAACATAGACATCAAGGCATAGGCAAAGCATTATTAGCAAAACTTGCCAAACTAGCCATAGAAAATAAATGCTGCAGAATGGAATGGCATGCGTTTACTTGGAATGAGACTGCTATCGAATTTTATAAAAATTTAGGCGCCACACCCAAACATGATTTGCTGCAATTTAGATTGTCTGGCGAACCTCTTGATAAATTATCCTCTTTAGTAGAATAATCTTCTTCTTCAGGCTCGAGCTAGAATACTACTCAAATTCTATGACTATCTTACCGACAGATTTCCCAGACTCAAGCAATTCATGAGACTTGCGTAGATTGGCTGCCGAAAACCCTTTCAAAATCATGTTAGCGGTTGAAACAATCTTTTTTTCCTCTACCAAATGATTCATCTTTTCAAGAATCATTCCTTGCGAAGAGATATCAAAATCATTCATTGTTTTGGCAAACATAAATTCCCAATGCACTGAAAGTGCTTTCGTTTTAAATTTGACGATGTCTAATTTCTCAGGATCATCAATCAAGCAAAAATGACCAAATGGTCGTAAGAGTTGTGGAATGATTTCTAAATATTGCGCTGAATGTGTGGTACCAAAAATAACATCGACGTTGTTTATATGATGTTGTTCAAGTTGCGTTTTCAAATCTTTTGTATGGTCCACAATTAAATCTGCACCCATTTTTTTACACCAGGAAATCGTATCGGGTCTTGAAGCAGTCACAATGACAGTACTATTCGTCATGGCTTTTAAAATTTGTGTTGCAATTGAACCTACGCCACCCGCACCACCAATGATAAGAACTTTATTGTTTTTTTGCCTATCATCAATTGCGCGCGGGAAAAAAGCTTCATAAGCAGTTATCGAGGTCAATGGTAGCGCTGCAGCCTGAGCAAAGCTTAATGAGGATGGTTTCTTTGCCACAATGCGATGGTCAACTGCCTGCAATTCTGCATTGCCGCCATCTTTTTTTACATCACCAGCATAAAACACCTCATCGCCTGGTTTAAATCCATTTACACTTTTTCCAATTTTTTCAACAACGCCAGCGACATCCCAGCCTAAAATCACAGGATGTTTGTCCGCTGCATTTCTGCTTTGACGGATTTTATAGTCAACCGGATTTACTGAAATCGCTTTTACACGTATTAATAGATCATTCGGATTGATTGTAGGATCTGCGACTTCTAATTCTTCGATAGCAAAATTTTGAATAGTATGTGCGGTATAATAACCTAAGGCTTTCATCGATTTATTCCTTTAAAAATGATAGCTTGTATTATAACTCTGAAGATGAAAGACGTATACTTCCTAAACAGACCAAGCGCCGTCTCGGTAAACCACTTTATCATCAAGATAAACAAATTGAGTCACAGCAAAAACATCAACATGATGTCTAGCATCAGCGCGTCTGAAATTGGGTTTTTTATAAACGCCATGTTTCGCGCCCAATGATAAATGGATGCCACACATACGCTCGTAAGTTCCGATATCTTTCACCACACGATCGGGGGTCAATGCGCGATTCATGCCAAAACCTAGCTCTCTTAACCAAACTTCTTTTTCATCGGCGCGTATATTTTCTAGTACTTTGTCAAACTCAGGTGTTGAGTCAATAACATCTGTCACACGTCCGCGTGACACGACTAGCGTAATCGGTTTTTCTACCAAATTAACTGAAAAAGTTGTATCACCAAACGCAAAAAGTCGCACGCGCCCGTTAACAGCTTCTAAATCTTGCGCTTCAGTAAATACTTCTCCAATGGGAAATTGTCCGCCAACATTGGTCATACTCGAGTAATCACCGATATTCAGTTTTGCTGACTCAAAAGGTGAAGCAAAAATAAGGCGTTCGCCGCCGCTATCGACTACACCACTGCTAGCACTATCTATGAGCTGCTTAAGTGTATTGCCAACACCACGGAAATACGCAGGATCATACGCTAAGGCATCAATATAATACTGTTCTTCAATCCCCGTCATGCGAGAAAGATGGGGATGCTCAATCACTTTGAGTGAGCGTTGAAAAAGTTCAATCCGCAGTCTGAAGGCGTCTAGTCGAAAACTGGTGGATTGAATCAACACAACTAAATCAGATGGCACGAGCGGTTCAAAAGAAGCCATAACTTCTTCTGGAGATAAAGCATAAAAATCAATAAAAGTCGCATGAGGCAGGCAGCGTTTATAAGCTTCTGTTAACGCCATCGCTAGAGCGCATTTTGTATCTGATACAACGACAGCAGTCTGCTGAGATGAATACTGAATAGCAAGCGATAGAATATCACGTATGTGTTGTTCTGCTGTCTCTATTATTTTTTCAGAGAGGGGTGTTATTTCGTCTAATGCTTTTTGCAATGGGTTTTCCTTCAAGAAAATTAAATTTTATCACATGGTATTGCTTATATGCTTGCTTTAAAGGCGAGCACAGGTTCAACGAGGTGTAATGTATCTTTACTTAAATTTTCAAATGCATATAAGTTTAGAAATTGGCGACTGGCAAGAAGCTTTCTATCAACAAGATGTACTTTACCTAATTCGCAGACAGTTTTCCAGTTTTTAACAATCGTTTTAATTTGATTTTCAATTAAACTCACTGCTGCTTTTTTTGTAAGTAAAAAGTTTTCAGCTATTTCAAGACACGATGCGAGTTGACTTTTGTTATTGTCATTCGCAATCATCATAGCTTGTGTGGCGATATTACCAGTGCGATTTTGTGGGCAGATATCATAAGCGGGGGTCAGTGTTAACAGATTACCATCCCAGAATGCTGCATGATTACGTGCATGATCGTCTGTGTTGCCTACTAAGATGTTAAAAGTCATGCGTTGAAATAATTCTTTGAGAGCTGCAGATGCATCTTGAAATCTGTAGCGTATTATTTCAGCGAAATTTTCATAGCTGGCATAGCGAGCCATCATTTCATCCAGTCCAAAGAGCGTGAGTGCGGATAGCATACTTTTACGCTCCCATCCTTTTTGTGTATGTTCACGATCAAATCTTTCAATCAAGAGCACATCTTTATGAGAGGCTTTTGTTAGGTTCACTGCAGCAACATTTAATCCTGCGATTTTTGCTAAGCGCATGGCTATAAATTCGGCTTTTATTACACTGTATACGTCAGAAGTAGAAGAAAATTTTGCAATATACTTTTTGCCTTCTTCGTCAATAAGCGCTTTGGGTCTAGCGCCTCCAATAGAGCTGCCATGATGTAATGCTAAATCTAATTCAGGTGTTAATGGGACTCCTTTTTCAACTCGTTCCGCCGATTGCATTAGTTCCTCTAGTGAGACTTTTTTAGTGGCGCGTGGTTGGTAATCTGTTGGTGACAGTTGAAAATCAAGTGCGCCTATGCGGTCAGATCCGGATTCAAGAAGGTAAGTGAGTTCATCAAGCTGGATATCGTTAGTGTTAATACGTTGGGAGGCAAATTTTTTGTTGATGAGCACGCGTCTTCCCCAAGCATCCGGTGAGCCGTCACGAATGCAACCTGGCATCGTTAAACCATCAAGAGGGTAGATGATTCCAGATCGTAATGGTAGTTCGTTATCATAAATCGCGATTTTGTTAGGTCGATCCAAATAGCTTTTACCATAATTAAAAATAAGATTGACGCCTTCTAGTGTCAGTTTGCCGGCGACCACAGGTTCAGTCTCACCTGGTAACCAAATCCATACATAAGCATGGTCATATGTTTCACTTTTAGAAGTCATCGTCAATTTCCCGTTTACTTTTGCGTATGCTCTTGGGTAATAAAGCTAGTTTGTCATTCACGCTTTCGAGACTTGTAGCAAATTTACCGTGACGTGGGTCTACGTTGAAAAGCGGTACACCCGCTAAAGCGGCAGCTTCTAGCATAATTCCAACTTCGACTGTCAAATCGCCTTTTTCGATTTTTTGTAATGTGATGCGCGAGATTCCAACGCGTTCAGCAAAATCACTTGTTGTCAGCCGGCGTGCTTTGCGTGCGAGCTTTATGCTTTTGCCTAACAGGGCGGCAGCCTCTCTAGTGTAGTGTGAATAGGCCCGCTTTTTTTTAATATTCATGTATCCGCCATAACTGTAAATTGATCATTATAGTGATCACTAAATGCCTATAAGATCATTATAATGTACATTATTTTGGTATATAGTGCAAGGAGAGTCATTACGTTTAAGTCTAAAAGCCAAGCCCCGGAAGACATAATAGATACTTGGAAAACGATCTGGCAAATAGACTCAAATGTATTCCAACCAAATTTTGGAATTAATTTCGAAGAGTATTCAGATTAAATTGCCACCAGGGAATAAAAAAGATGATGGTGGAATGCAGCAACAATATACACCTCAATAACCTGCGAAAAAAAAATGACACGCTTCAAACTTCCAGTAATGAGAATTACTGGAAGTATTGCGCAGACTGGAGAATCTCGTGTCAAGTGCAACATTACAGATGACAACCTATTGATTTATTCGCCAGGTGATTTTAAATCTGTGAATAAACCCACTATTTTATTTAGCTTGCCATCAGCTTTGAGGTCAAAAATACGGAAATCACTAAAACACTTTAACCAGTGAATAAAATTACGAGTCCTTTATTTGCTAATTGATTGCTGGAACATTTCTTGTGGTGTTTTGTAACCTAAACATTTTAATGGACGACAATTAATTTCATTAATTAGCTGAGAAACATGTTTTTGCTTCAGAATGGCTATATCATAATTTCTCGGTAGTTCTGCTCTAATTACGCCATTGCCATTTTCCACAGCTCCTTTTTGATATGGCGAAGCTGGCTTGCAAAAATATATTTCTGTGCCATAGCATTCTTTTATCCATTGGTATTTATTAAATTCAGAGCCCTGGTCAAAAGTGATGGATTTCAGATAATTTTTAAACATTTTAACACTACTGATTAATGCTAATGCTGTTCCGCTCGCAGTCTTATCAGTATTTTTAATTGCTATTATAAATCGAGTTTTTCTCTCACGTAGAGTAATAAGATTGCCTTTAATGCCTTGCTTAAACATCATTAAATCACCCTCCCAATGACCGAATTCCTCGCGCTCGTTGATGATGTTGGGACGATTATTAATAAGCATTTCTTTTGGCACACGTGGTTTTCTCGAATTTCGTTTAACACGCCAGAAGTGCTTGCGTCTCAATTTCTCATAAAACATATTCCTAATTCCATAATTACTGTATATGTAACGATAAATTGTTTCATGGGAAATTACACATTTACCAAGATTTTCTAGCTTTAAACGTCCTTCAATTTGCCAGGGTGACCAACCCGACTTAAGTTTTAAATGTACATATTCTTTTAGAGTAGCGTCTTTATTTAATAGGGTAATTCTTTTGCGTCTTTTTAAATATTTTTCTTGTGCTGAATGACTCCAATAATATTTTCTGCTGCTATACCAATGAGTACAGCTATTACGCTTTATTTCACGATATATAGTTGAACGATGAACTCCTAAAATTGTGGCGATTTTCCCCTTTGGATATCTTTTTTCGAGCATGATCCGCAAAAAGATTCTATCTTTCTCGGTTAAATGTTGATAACTTGTCATTAGATATATTCTTGAAAATTGTTCTAATTTTTAGACTTGCCCATCTGTATCCCAAGCTGCGCTAAGAAACTCAGTCTATCGACTATTTGCCAATGTCCTATTATTTTACCATTTTTAAAATAATAGATAGTAAGGCCAGACACATTCACCGTTTTATTAGTAACTGGTAAGCCAGGAATAGCTCCCTTTTGAGTTCCGGTAAATCTCCAACTTACGGAAACTTTATTACCCTCACATACTAAATCTTCAATATAAAATTTTTGATCAGGAAAAACATGGTGTGAAAGCTTAACTCTTTCTTTAAAAGTAGCTAAATCGAGTGTCTTTCCGTTCCAGGGATCGCCAGGATCATATCTGATTGTATATTGCGGAGCTATTAGCTGATCGACAACTTGGAGATTTCCTTTGCTCCATACTTCATCTAAAAGCCTCACAATAGCTTGCTTTTTTTCTTGTGCAGACATAGATTGACTCCTATTATGAAAGTACATTGTCAATGTTGAGATTAATAAACATAAAGTAATTACACTGAGCAAAGTCAAAATTATTTTTTTTGAATTAAAAGATTTATTCATATAGACTCCTAAAAATATTATTTTTAATTTTTTACTTAAGATAGAGGATATGCAAAAGTCCGTTGAAATTTGAAAGAGTGGCTCTTTCATGGAATACTGTATTTTCGACGATTCAGTACCCAAACACTAGGAGCCACAAATGTTAGTAAACACGAAGCAAA